>JAULVH010000219.1:0-5362 GCA_032111105.1 Burkholderiaceae bacterium
CAGCACTTTTTGATAGGTGCATGTCTTGATGAATTTACCTACCCACAATCCACCGGTGTAGCGCGCTGCTTTGCCAGTAGGTAGTGTGTGGTTAGTACCGATCACTTTGTCACCGTAGGCGACGTTGGTGCGTGGGCCGAGGAATAGAGCGCCATAGTTGCGCATATTTTTTAAGAAATAATCATCATCGCGCGTCATGACTTGCACGTGTTCGGAGGCGATGCGATCGGCTTCGCTAACCATTTCTTCTAGCGTGTCGCAGACGATGATTTCACCAAAATCGCGCCACGATACAGATGCTGTTGCATCTTTAGTAAACGCTCAATTTCGGCGATCGTTGCGTGCGCTAGTTTTTCTGAATTAGTTAGCAATACAGCGGGAGTGTTGTAGCCATGTTCTGCCTGACCCAGCAAATCGGTGGCGCACATTTCGGCGTCGACGGTGTCGTCTGCAATAACCAGTGTTTCAGTAGGGCCGGCAATCAAATCAATACCAACGCGGCCAAATAATTGACGCTTAGCTTCAGCAACATATGCATTGCCTGGGCCGATCAGCATGGATACTGGTTTAATTGTTTGTGTACCGATGGCCATGGCGCCTATCGCTTGTACTCCACCAAAGGTATAGATTTCATCTGCGCCACCCAAATGCATAGCTGCGATAACAGCGGGATTCGGTGCGCCATTCACAGGCGGGGAGGCAGCAAGGATACGACTCACACCAGCGACCTTGGCCGTGACGACACCCATATGCGCAGAGGCGACTAGTGGAAATTTTCCGCCGGGGACATAGCAGCCCACACTTTCAACGGGTAGATTTTTGTGGCCAAGAATAACGCCGGGCAGGGTCTCGACTTCGACATCGCGTATCGATTCGCGCTGTATTTTGGCGAAATTTCTGACCTGATTTTGGGCAAAGCGTATGTCGTCGAGCTGGCCTTGTGTGAGCGCTTTGACACATTTGGCGATCTCGTCATCCGAAAGTCGGAAACTAGCAGGTGACCACTGGTCAAATTTTTTCGACATTTCTGCGACTGCTGCGTCGCCGCGTTGTTCAATCTCGCCGAGAATTTGGGTGACGGTGTCGCGAACGCTGGTGTGATCTTGTGCTTTTTGATCGATGGTCTGGCCGGCTTTGAGTACTCGTATCATCGCTGTCTCTCGGATGTTATAGGTTTTTTAGGGGTAAAACGGATAACCACGATAGTAGCTCGAAATTCTTACATCGAATATTCGGTTTTACTGAGGGCAGGGTTTGGGGTGTGCCCATAAAAAAACCGCTTGCGGGCGAACCCTGCAAACGGCTTAGTCAGTGCAACCTGGCGAACCAGGATTGGTGAATTTATTGCGTGTTTGTTGTGACCAGACTAACTGCGATCACGTGTGCGGCTATTTGCTGAAAGCCCGCTGGATTTCGCAAATCACGTGGACGACCACGCTTGCGCCAGATTCGCTGAGCCTGACTTGAAGGCCGCGAGACGATCTTGATTTCCAGCTTGCCGGGAAGCTCCTGATCAATCATTTCGGTTTCCATTTTCATAACTCCACTACGTTTTCCGCGGGTTTTAGAGGGGTGTGTGAATTGCTAAACTACTGTACATACAAACAGTATACCACAACTCCAAAGAGCCCCTATGATTTCGGTTGAACCCGGGTTTTGATGCGCAAGAGTACGCGCGATGAGTGATTTTTTGAGTTTGCTGCGGGTGTTGAAATTTTTTTTATTAATCGCTGCGCTAATGGTTTATTTTTTGCAGAACCCGCATAAACAAAGGTATTTCGAGCGATTAATTTTATGCGAATGAACTTAAGAGACAGTTTAGAAACGCTTGATAAGGTAAAAAATCAGGCGCTTTCAAGTACCCTGAGCTCATCGTTAGATTGCCGCAATCGTGAAGCGAGTACGCGCGCAATTTCTGTCATGAGCGTGACGCCCAAACGCTTGTGATTATCAACAAGTTGATCCAAGCCCGAACGCGATAGAACGAGCAGTTCAATATCCGTGATGGCGGTGGCTGTATCACCGCGAGGACGTCCATCGAGAAACCCAAGTTCACCGATAAAGTCACCTTGATGATGGGTTGCGATGTGATGCAGATGACCGTCGGCGAGCGGAATGTCTATCCGAATTTCGCCCCGCATGATGAAAAATATTTCATCACTTTGCGATCCGGCTTGAAAAAGCTGTGCGCCGGCTTTGAGTTGTTTAGCCTGCATGCATGCTTGCAGATCTATGAGAGTCTCGTCCTTGTGATTTTTGAAAACATCGAAATCGCGCAGGGAATAGATTTGCTCGGGTCTGGGGCGCAATCCCGCCTGCAGCAGCCATTGTTCCTCTATCCATTCCAGTGCGTCATCCAGCTCACCAAACACATGGATGTGTTGCTGCGCTCCTAAAATGCCTAGATGATCAAAATAGCGTTTCAGATTTTCGCCCGTGGGCATTGCGCCCGGCATGTCGCTTAGTATGAGTTCGCTATTGCCTTCAGCGAGGACATCTCTGATCTGCTCTAGCGTGTGGCCCGCGGTCATATCCACTGATTGCACACGTCGTAAATCCAAAATCACGTAGCGGTAGCCATGCAGGTAGGGTTCGACTGCCTGATAGAGCTGATTGGCCGTGCCAAAGAACAGTGAGCCCTGCAATTCCAGTATGACGGTTTGATGCCCGTTCTGTTCTAGCAGTTTGCGTTCGCTTTCGAGTCGCTCGCAGCGGGAAAAAATTTGATTGCCGAAAGTGGTGCGTCTAATCAAATGAGTACCAATTTGCTTACGCAGGAACAGCAGTATGGCTAGCAACAATCCAACGCCGGTAGCTGCAATCAAACTAATAGAGAGAGCCACCATCGCGACGGTGACGATGACCACAAAATCCAGTGCCGTATCGCGCGACTTGAGAAACCTGAAGCTGTGTCGGTCTATCATGCGAAAGCCGACTACGATCAAAATAGCGGCTAGTGCTGATAATGGTATCCAGGCCAGTAATGGGGCCAGCAGCACATAGGCCAGCAAGACCATGATGCCTTCGATCATGCCAGAGGCGCGCGTACGTGCCCCGCTAGACATATTAAGTAAGCTCGCGCCCATCGTACCGGCGCCCGGCATACCGGCACACAGCGCCGAAGCCATATTGCCTATTCCCTGACCTAGCAATTCGCGATTGGAATCATGGCGGCTATGCGTGAGTGAATCCAGAACGATGCAGGTCTTTAAGGTATCGATAGAAAGTAGTATCGCTAGTGTGAGCGCGGGATAGAGAAGATTCTTAATTGGCGGCAGTGAAGCATCAGCTATAGCGCGGTAGGGAAGGCTGATACTGCTAAAAAAATTTGTCAGGCCACCCATAGCATCGCCCGCAACACCGGTTGTACCCAAACCGCCCAAAGGACCAACGACCAGCGTGTTGTTTAGAATTTCCTGCAAACTTGAATCCCACAGACTAAGTACCCAGTAAGTCGATACTCCGCCAGTGATAGCTATAATCACTGCGGGAATTCTCTGCGTGATACGTGGGCCTATGATCATGAGTGCAGCGGTTACCAGACCCACAATTAAGCTAGCCCAGCGCCACTGATCTACTGCTGTTAGAGCAAACCAGAAACCCTGATTTCCGGAAATGCCCAACCATTTAGGCGTTTGCGCGGCGATGATGATTAAACCCACGCCTGAGAGATATCCACTTACGACGGGGTAGGGCATGTACTTGATCAGGCCGCCTAATTTCAAGACGCCAAACAGTATCTGAAAGCCAGACGCCAGCAAGCCTATTAACAGCAAAGCCAGCAGAATTTGATCAGACTGCATACCCATCTGTGTGAATTGAATAGCAAAAGCAGCAAGTACAGCAGCGGCTGGTGCGCACGGTGCCGAGATTAATCGCTGACAGCCACCGAACATCGCTGCAAAAAACCCGAGCAGCGTGGCACCAATAATGCCAGCCATTGCTCCCTGAGCGTTGTACATCTGACCTAGCGGTTCGTAGACAATCACGCCAAAGCCGATAGCTGCCGGCAGCGCCACCATCATCGCTGCCAGACCACCCCAGATATCTCCTGTTTGCAAGCGCATTAGTCTAGCTTTACCTTATCGACTGAAAATGTAGCTTTAGGCATTTGAAGATCGAGATGGTGCAGTGTTTGTACTAACAGACTGGCGATGAACAAATCACGATGCGGTTTGGAATCAGCGGGAACGACATACCATGGTGCATGCTTGGTGCTGGTAGCAGCCATAGCATCGGTATACGCGCGCATGAAATCAGGCCACAGTTTTCTGTCTGCAAAGTCAGATGGCTGAAGTTTCCAGTGTTTGGCTGGATCATCCAAGCGAGCTTGCAAGCGTTTTTTTTGCTCGGCGCGCGAGATGTGTAAAAAGCATTTCAGTATCACGGTACCGCTGTCATTTAATAGTGATTCAAAATGCTCTATGTGCTTGTATCGCATTTCGCAAGTCGGTTTATCTACCCAACCACGCACTCGGGTTACTAATACATCTTCATAGTGACTACGATTAAAAATCGTCATGTCGCCTAATGCAGGAAGTTTATTGTGTATCCGCCATAAGAAATCATGTCGTTGTTCAAGTTCAGTGGGGGCGCTAAAGGCAATCGTATGCATGCCCAAGGGGCTGACATGAGAAAACACATGGCGAATCACGCCGTCCTTACCCGAGGTGTCCATACCCTGAAGAACCAGCAGCACGGCTTTAGTTTTTGAGGCATACAGCAGCGACTGTAATTTATTTAATTTGTCAGATAATTTAGTTTGATGGTGATCGAGCTCGTCATCGCTCATTACGAGTTCTGCGGGTGGCGCAGAATCGAAATCATTCAAGCTAAATTTAGTAGCATGAGCAATCCGCCAGGGAGAAAAGTCCATTTTTTCCATGCGATCTATACCTTTCAAGGACCAATATTATTTTTTTCGGGCCAGTGCAGGTTATCTGCGGCGCAAACCTAGCACCATGACAGTAGATACTACAATCAGCGCACCTGCTATTTGTATCGGTGCAATAGATTGACCGAGCAGCAGCCAGGCCAACACTAATGCAAATACGGGTTCTATATTCATGATGGCTGAATTGCCGACCACGCCCAGGCGCGGAAGCAGACTGAACATAAGCGTAAATGCTGTTCCGTATAAAGCAGTTAGCCCAACTAAGCCCCACCATCCTGCAGGTGTATGTGGCAATGACCATCCACCGCCCACGATAGCAAACACCGTAGCCAATACCACCACCATACCCATGGTGAGAGCAGTTCTTACGCGACCATCCAGATCGACGGCCTCATGCTGAGTCAATATCATTGCCAGTGCAAAGGTAGCGGCCGCAGCGATAGCAAAGCCTACGCCAGCGCCGATTTG
>JAULVH010000219.1:5372-21623 GCA_032111105.1 Burkholderiaceae bacterium
CACGCCTCCACGCCGGCGCGCGGCAGGTGTTTACGATCGGCTTCTGGTGGAACCTGCGCCAGCTGTGGCGCGTGTGGGAGTGGTGGCCGGTGGCCAGCGCGATGGGCGCGATGATCGCAGAGCTGCAGGCCGCGCCGCGGCTGGAGGCTCCTCTGGCGCTGCTCAAAGCCCAGGGGGGCAGCGTGCAGTTCCACGCCGGCGAGGTGAGCTACGCCAGCGCCGATTTGCTGCCAGTGCGCAGCTGCACCTAAACCCGATGCAGCACCGAATACATCCAGAGCTAACGCAAGCCCTAACAACATCACTGGCATAGCTTTAAGAACGAAGGGTTCAGCACGGTGTTTATAAAGTACACGTGCCCAGAACGCGCTACATAACGGATAGGTATTAAATGCCAGCAGTGCCAGTGCGATCGGCAAGCGAGCAACGGCAGAATAAAGACAAAAACTCTGTATGGCCACAAGCACGCCTATCACTGGCATGAATTTTTTATGGCGAGGTGAAAGTTGTATCGGTATTTTTTGCCGTATCACCAACAGGGTGATGATGATAGCTGTGACGCCACTGCGAAAAATTACAGCCGTAATCACACTCACATCATCGTTAAATGCAAAACGCGCGGCGACATGATTTCCACCCATCATGACGGCAATCAATAGCAAAGTGAGAAAGGCAGTGCGAGAAATTCGGGTGGTCATGTTTTGCTAATGGTGCAGCGTTTAGCTAAACCCAGTACAGCTGCATGATGCAGCTGTTAGCCGAGTTAGTAGCATGAGTTGGCTCGCTGGCGTGTCGCTTAGCTTCGATGCGACGCGTGCAGTCTACCTACGTAAGTAGAGTTTGTATCAGGTTCGTCCTGGCATTGCGCCAGCTTCTTCAAACTCACCTTTGTTCCAATAACCTTTGAGCAGTTGCCCTTCTGGGGTGAGCATCTGGCCGCGACCGTGGGGTTGGCCTTCTTGCCATTCACCTTGATACCAACTTCCGTCAGCGTCTTCAAATCGGCCTTTGCCGTGTTGCTGACTCTTTAACCATTCACCTACATAGACACCACTTCCACGCACAAGTCGCCCGCGTCCTTCGGCATAGCCGTTGACCATGGTCCCGTTGTACGTCTCGACTTTCACGCCTTTTTCGAACCAGGTCAGCGTGCCTTCGCCATGTGCAAATCCATTTTTACACTCTCCACTCCAGGTAATAGTTTCACCTTCTTGCGGAGCGACATTGGATACCTTGCATCCACGTGGGTCGGAAATCCATTGCTCAGTCTCGGCATACGAAAGTGAAGTTAATCCAAGTAGTAACCAAAGGCCGCCGATTAAAAGTCGTTGTCTCATCACGAGTCTCCAAAGATGCAAAGGCACGGTACATCATGCTGTTTTAGTAACTTCTGTGGTCGCCGTATTTGGCAGCGCCTAATCCGCTTAAGGTATCATCAACTGTGAAATTTAGCTCACGTACTGCCAATTTCTATGCTTGCCACAATGAGTGATATCGTGAGTGCAGAAATAAATGCTACAACAGTTCACTAATAAGAAAATAAAAACTCAGGAGACTCTCATGTTAACTATTCGCTCAGCTGTTTTATGTTTGGCCATACTTGTTTTTGGATCCAGTAATGCGGTCTTTGCATCGACTTGCGATGCCATTAATAGTGATGAAGTGAATAAGGCAGAAGATGCACGCTACTCAGCTCAGATGGCTAATGATTTTCCGGCAATGGAAAAACTGATTGCTGATGATCTGGTTTATATACACAGCAGCTCTGTAGTCGATACCAAGCAATCGTATATAGAATCTATGCGCAGCGGCATGGTCAAGTACAAAGTAATGCGCCGTTCGGACGTTAAGGTTCGTACCTTTGGTTGTATAGCCACAATGACAGGCCTGGGTAACTTTGATGTTCAGTTAAATGATAAAGATCTCAGCATAGAACTACGTTTTCATAGTATCTGGGCCAAGCGCGACGGCAAATTGCAGTTCGTCTCATGGCAAGCTACGCGTACACCACAAAAATAATATTCACTCTATTTTCCAGGTGATAGCTATGAGTGCTCCCAAAGTATTAGCCTTCGATGTATTTGGTACGGTGGTTGATTGGCATGGTTCCATAAGTCGTGAAGCGCAGGCGCTGATTCCCGGTGTCGACGGCGATAAATTTGCCAGCGCCTGGCGTGCTGGTTACAAGCCAGCGATGGCAGATGTCCGTTCAGGCAAACTAGGCTGGACAAAAATCGATGATTTACATCGTCTGATACTCGACCGTATCTTGGTAGATTTTGGTATCGATCTGAGCGAAGAAAAGCGTCGTCATTTAAATCTCGCATGGCATCGCCTGGATGCATGGCCAGATACGGTGGGTGGTATGGCTAGACTTAAGTCGCGCTTCATGCTCACCACGCTCTCCAACGGCAATCTGGGTTTGCTGGCAAATATGGCAAAAAATGCAGGGCTCCCCTGGGATCTTATTTTGTCAGCTGAAGTATTTCGGCATTACAAACCTGATCCGGAAACTTATCTGGGTGTGGCCGAGATATTTGATATACAGCCTTCGGACGTGATGCTGGTAGCAGCTCATGAGGACGATTTGGATGCAGCAAAAGCCTGCGGCTTACAAACAGCGTTTGTAGAGCGTCCTTTGGAGTATGGCGTAGGCAAAGCAGCAGCTAAGGGTGATCTCACACGCTTTACATACGTCTCGACCGATCTCAATGATCTCGCTCGTCAAATGGGTTTGTGACAGGTGATACCTCTCTGCGTTAAATAAAAAAATAGTCCGTACTACGTAGTAGCCTATAGGGTCTATAGGGTGAGCGGTAAGATAAAAAATCTGTTTTCAATCGCTCACCTGCAGAGGTAGAGGTGCGTCATCGTATGTATCCCCGCTTAACTTCAGTCTTGCTTAATCTCGGGCATACGCTCGATCATTTAATTCTACTGATTTTTGCTGCATCGGTGGCGAGTATAGCGACAGAGTTTGGATTAGCACGCTGGGAAGACCTGATGCCTTACGGCGCACCGGCGTTCTTTTTCTTTGGGCTAGGTTCTTTACCTGCCGGGAAATTAGGCGATCTGTGGGGGCGTCGCCAAATGATGCTGCTGTATTTCAAAGGCATAGGCATTTCATCCATACTGGTGAGTCAGGCTCAAAACGCTTGGCAGCTATCGTTGCTGCTGGCCGTGATGGGCTGCTTTGCATCTATCTACCATCCGGTAGGCATACCCATGCTGATACAACATTCAAGCACTCCGGGCAGAGCCATAGGTATTAACGGCATGATGGGCAATCTGGGCATTGCTGTCGCGGCGCTACTCACAGGATGGGTAATCAAAGACTTTGGTTGGCGCGCAGCGTTTTGGATACCCGGAGTAAGTAGTTTGTTGTTGGGTGCGGTGTTCTGGCGAATCAGCGGTGTGCATGAAATTTCGTCAGCAAAGAAAAATACGTCACCCACGTTTGATTTTCAGAGCGATAAGCTCACGCTATTTTTTATCATGACGCTTGCTGCAACGACAGGCAGTTTTTTGTTTAATTTCACCACCAACGGCAACAACGAAATTTTGTTTAGCAAGCTCGGCGATGAGCTGCGTGATCCTGCTGTCATAGGAACGCTGCTAGCAATAGTTTATTTTATAGCGTCCTTTAGCCAATTAATGATTGGCAATCTGATCGACCGGGTTCCACTAAAAAAACTCTATAGCAGAGTGATTTTTCTTCAGTTGCTAGCGATCGTTGCGGCGACTCAGTTAGATGGATGGAGTTTTTATGTTGCTCAGCTTATCTTCATGTGTGCAATCTTCGCAGCTATTCCGTTTACGGACGCCATGATTGCTCGCTACGTTGATGATTCCATGCGCAGTCGCTTCTCAGGAGCACGACTGGCTATTTCATTTAGCGTCAGCTCAATTGCGGTTTGGTTAATTGGCCCGATAGTCAAAGGGTGGGGATTTGGCGCGTTCTTATGGCTCATGGCAGCCACCTCTGCGGCTACCTTCGCTGTTATCTGGTTTTTGCCTGAGACCATAGATTCTTAAGCAGTTAAGCTCCGAAAGCACTATTACCCTCTTGCCACTGAAAATACCACGCTGCCCAGCCATGAACTGATAGTGTTAAATGATTAGAAATTAATTAATCTTTGCCAGTGCTGGTCATAGGCTTAGTCAGCAATTTTTATCAAATTAAAAATGACCAGCCTCCCTGAGAGGTTCTATGACTAAAATTTCTTGATCGTGCTAAGTTCTGGATATTAGGAATCCCGGTTGGGCTAAAACGATAAGCAACTGAGGTCCGGCTAAGCATCACCATAAAAGAGACCGAATGTGAAAAAAATTAAGAATATGAAAAAATGGTTGTTGGTGGGATTGATGTTCAGCTCATACGGTGTTCTGGCCGAAGAATGGCAGATGTATTTTGAAAGCGATAAATTTTATTTTTTTATAGCTCCAAATTCCACTCTGAAAACAGGTGCTAACATCGTCACTAGTACGACCCACGACTACAAGACGGCCAGTGAGCGCGGGGAGCGTTCGCGTCAAATTACGCGCGAATATGATTGTGTCAAAGCTCAGTCGAGAGTGCTTAGGCTGGTGACCTACTCTCAGGAAAAAGCTGCAGGTGAAGTGATTCGTGATGAACCGCAGGCGGAGGCTTGGTCTTCGATTCCAGCTAATTCAGCCGTATCGGCTTTGGGGAACATCGTTTGCAGTGCAAGCTAACTGCATAGAGTAAGAATTGTTAGATCGCCTATCGTATTTATAGCAATAACTAGTTTTCTTATCGATCATAATTTACATATAGAACCGTATTTGATTACTTCATTGGGGTGCTTACCATGCAAACTACACTTAGTCGTACATTCCTCTCTTTTGTTTTCTTTTTTTGTATCGGCCTGGTGCAGGCTCAAGAAGTTACTTGGATCAGTGATTCATCCGGTTGTAGCGTAGCGAATATTTTTCCTCAGGAAGGCGAGAGCATTAATTGGTATGGCTCGTGCAAAAATGGTCGTGCCGACGGCAGGGGTAAGCTGATCTGGTTTTTAAATGGTCAAACCATAGGCGTTTATGAAGGGCAGATGTCAGATGGCTGGGCTGAAGGCCAGGGCAAATTTACTCGTAAAGATGGTGTCTATACCGGTGAGTGGAAAAGCAGCTTACAAAATGGCAAAGGGCATTACCAGCATGAGGATGGCAGCTGGTATGAAGGTAGTTGGAAAGACGGTCATCCTCATGGGCACGGCCAAATGCGTACCCCAGAGGGCAAGTTATTTAGTGGTACCTGGTACAACGGTGAATACGAAGATGAACGCGCTCCAGCGAACCGAACTTAAAAATCATCTGACTTAATTGGAGCTGTCTTTAGGGCGCATGCGGTCAAGTAGCAGCGTGCGCCTTTTTGGTTATTTGCTTTTTAAGGCAGCCTAGTCGTTACGGCTCTTCACGCACCACTCTCAGGCCAATTCCCCGACTGCTGTAACGAATTTCCGATGAAAATTTCATACGGGTTGACGACTTAAATGATCGTAGTTTATTAAACCAAGAGCCACCACGAACAACCCGCATAGAGCAGTCACCCACTATCCACGCGGAGCCATCCGTGGGTGCGCCGCTATAATTTTTATTCCAGCAATCTTCAGTCCACTCCCACACATTGCCGTACATATCAAACAGGCCAAATTTATTAGGTAATTTTTGGCCGACAGTGTGCGTTGTTTCGTTGGCGTTCTCGTCATACCAGGCATAGTCGCCGAGCTGGTCGCCCTGGTTGCCAAAATAATAGTCAGATTCCGTACCTGCACGCGCAGCGTATTCCCATTCCGCTTCGGTAGCCAAGCGATAGGTTTTGCCAGTTTTCTCGCTGAGTTTGCGGGTAAATTCTTTGGCAAGTTTCCAGGTGATTTGTTCTACGGGTAAGCGCTCGCCTTTGAACATGCCGGGTCGGTTGCCCATGATGGCATGCCATTCATCTTGGGTCACTTCAAACTTGCCTATAGCGAATGCTTTTATGGTGACCGTTCGTTTGGGCCAATTAGCCTCATCGTCATTGACAGTATCTACGCCCATAGCAAAACTACCGGCGGGTAAAGAAATCATTTCAGGGCAATCTGGGCAATCTTTGAACGATGCTGCCTGAGCACTTTGTACCCAGCTAAACGACACAAAAATAATGGCTAGCGATGTGGTAATTGTTTTTATTATTCGCATATTTAAGTAACTGATAAATTAGTTCATAAACCCGGGTAAATGACCTGAATACGAATTATCAAGCCATTCAGTAAATGGTAAGTTAAGATCCTGCGCAGAGACTGGTTTAAATTTTTAAATAAAAGGAATCATAAAACAAAATGAAAAAAACATTATTTAAAGCGATTTTATTGTCGTTCATGCTTAGTACTAGCGCGAGTGTTTTTGCGGCGCCTTATCCATTAGGCACGATGACTTGTGATGATGTTGGTAGATTCGCTTCTGAGGCTATGGCCTGGCGTGAAAAAGGACTCAAACGAGACGAGGCAATGGCTAATTTGGAAGCTCGCACATTTAATGATCCTGTCGAAAAACAAAATCTTGAGGGAGTGCTGCGTATGGTTTTTGGTCGCTATGGTGATAGCTGGACCCAGGAAAGCGCTGGCAATGTAATACGTTCGGACTGTCAGGCGGGTCGCTAGGGAAGTACCTGCGTAAAAGCGTAAAGTTTCCAGCATTATTTACGCAAGCTAGTTTTTGTATACGCTAGTTCCCATGCTCCAGAGCGATACTGGCCCAACATAAAGTCAGTTTTAAATGCCAGTCCCATGAAACCGCACTGCAACAAAAATGATGCGGCGCAAAATTCTAATCATGTGTTTCAGCGACTAAAAAGTGACTGGTTCGTCATAGCCGGATTCCTTTCTCTATTACTAATTAACAGGCTATTTTTTTTGCTTAACCCAACAAATTTCTTGGTATAGCTTAAATTATTTCTTGTTATAACTTAAATTACGACGTATCTTAACTTTGCATGCTTATTAATTGAAGTTAGGTATGTCGCTCTAAAAAAAATAGTTTCATTTGGCAGAAACAGCACCTTCACAATAAACAAAAAGGAGCCTAAAAAATGACAAAGAGTCTGGAATTTAAAATCAAAGCACTTGCAACTAGCCTTATGTTGGTCGGAGCCGCTTCAGCAACTGCTGATGTCACCTGGAACAAATTATTAAATGCCCAAAATGATCCTAACAACTGGTTGATGTATCACCAGTCATTTGATGGATACCATCATAGTGGTCTGGATCAAATCAATACAGGTAACGTAAAAAATCTGAGCGTGTCATGGATACATACGCCAAACGCAACTAAGCGCGGAATTCAGTCTTTCCCATTGGCAGTTGACGGCGTGTTGTACTACACCTCCGCCAGCGGCAAAGTCTGGGCGCTTGATGGAACAAACGGTAAGCCAATCTGGAGCTACCAGGCCAAGCTGGACAATGAGCGTGGCGAAGGTACCTTCTACAACCCGTACAACCGTGGTATCGCTATTGCCTATGGCAAGGTGTACATGGGTACAGTTGATGGCCGCATGATCGCCTTGGACATGAAAACAGGTAAGCCTGTTTGGGACAAGATGGTTATGACCGTCGAAAAAGGTAACAAAGGATTTACTGGTGCACCGCTGGTCGTAAAAGACAAAGTCATCATCGGCTCCAACGGTGGTGAGTTGTCGGGCTGCTGCGGTCCTATCTATGCTGTGAGTGCAGAGACTGGCGAAACCGTATGGCAGTTTGACACCATCGGTGGTGACCAGCGCTCACGTGATTCCTGGGCAAACGACACATGGAAAACCGGCGGCGGCGGCGGCTGGATGACTGGTCAGTACGATCCTAAGACCAATTCAATTTGGTGGGGTACGGCTAACCCAGCGCCTGACTACGATTACTCTGGTGCTAAGTGGAAGACAGAAGGATCACGTCCTGGTGACAATCTGTACACCTCATCAGTCATCGTTCTCGATCCAGATACAGGCAAGCTGAAGTCCTACTTCCAGGAAATGCCACATGATGCGTGGGATTTTGATAGCGCCGTGGGTGAATTCATGCGCATCTCCAAAGGCGGTAAAGACTACGTTGTTCACCCTAACAAGGGCGGCATCATCTTTGTTTACGATGGCGCACAAATTGGTGGCGGCAACAAGCTCAACGTTGAAAATGCGTACATGATTGGTGAAACATTCAATTACGTTAAAGGCGTATCCAAAAAGGGTGAGCTGATTGGTCGTGTTGACTTTACCGAAGGTAAATTCCCTAACATGTGCCCAGCGATTGACGGTGCCATTAGCTGGAATGCTGGTAGCTACAGTCCTAAGACAGGTCTGATGTACAAAGCAACTCAGGAATGGTGTTTTGATCTCGAGGTAGTCAAAGCTGATCGTCCTAAGGACTTCTCAGGCCAAAACTATTTCGGCGCATCATGGACTGCTACGCATCCAAAAGGCAAGCAAGCTTACGGAACTGTGCAAGCTCGTGATCCTATTACTGGCAAGAGCGCATGGCGCGTAGAGTACAAGTACCCAGTACTTGCATCGCTGCTCTCGACCAAAGGTGATTTGTTATTCGTACCAGGTGCCGATGGCGTGTTCCAGGCATTGGATGCAAAAACTGGTAAAGAACTCTGGAGCCATAACAATGGTCTGGGCCATCATGGCGGCGTCATCAGCTACAGCGCAAAAGGCAAGCAGTACGTTGCTGTTGTAACTGGCTGGGGTAGCCACGTGGCTGGTAACTACGGTCCATTGTTCGGTTCACCGTTTAGCGAAATGCCGACTGATAATGGTCAGCTGATCGTTTACTCGCTGAAGTAATTTAGTGTTGATTGAAGCGGCAAGTGAAAACTTGCCGCTTCAGTTTTTTTGTTTTGCGCTTTTAAATAAGCCGTACAGAAGTTCGATCTCAGGTTAAGTATTATTCAAGGATTTAGTGCAATGAAAGTTTTAACTAGCTTGGCTTTAGTTCTGTTGATTGCAGCCCCTGCTTTTGCTGAAGACCCACCACCGCAGGAAATGTCCACCCAGGATGCGCGCAAACTTTTTGCGGCTAGCTGTAGTTGGTGTCACGGTATGTTCGGCATGAAGGCCGGTAAAGGTGGACCCAAACTTGCAGGTACAACTTTGGACGAGACGGCTGTCTACACCACCATCGTCAAGGGGCGCGGTTCTATGCCCAGCTTTAAAAATACGCTGACTGATGATGAAATCAAGGCGCTGTCTAAGTACATAAAAGGCTTGCCTAACGAATAAGCACTATCACTACCTGGTATCTGCCAGGAGTGTGCGTAGTGTTGTTGTGATGAAGTGGTACCGCCGCGTAGAGCGCGGTGCTCAATGCTCTGTGTGTATCAGGCAGTTAGCTGTGCACTTAATCGGGCGGGTATTTATTCAGTATCTGATCAGGCAGACCAAACAGAATTTAATCGACTTTGTTGAAAACAATCTTGGCGCCTGCACCGTCAAACTTTCCACCGCCATCCAAAAGCTTTGATTCTTGTTTTAGTTTTAAAACAATCGCAAATTCCGCATTCAGTTTGCTGGGAACTGAAAATTTTACGGTGTCGCCCTCTAGCGATAACTTAGTGATAGGAATATCACTGTCGCTGAATTCTTCAAAATTAGTAAAGTTGATGAGACCAGGCCCTTGCGCATCAAATCGCAGATTGACCTTACCACTACTCATACCTACATACCAAACACCAGACCAGTTTCCCTGAAGGGGCGGGGGTGTATTTTCAGCTGCTACAGAGCTGAAACAGCAGACCAGGAAAACCAGGCATAAACGGAAATATTTCGTTATCATCGTAGAGTGTATTTTCTGGAAGTCGCATACTGACGATGCGTGGTTTCCTGAGATTTAAAAAAATAAACCGTATGGTTAACTATACGAGTAATCAGCAAAGCAGTCTTGGGTTGTTGCAATCAGACTCCAGGCTTTCATAAATCAGTTTTCAATCACGCTGGATCTAATAACCTTATGATAATTCATTCGACTGGCCTGTTATCCCAATCTGTAAAAGCATTTGTATTGTATGTATTTATTAATCTGCTATTCGGATTTTCGGCTCACGCCGGGGATATAAAAATACAGCGGCAAGGCGAGTATACATTTATCACTGGTGGTTTAGGCGATGACGAGCGAACCTATCTGGAAGCCCAGGCACCCAAATATCCCATACAGCTAGTCTTTCGAAATAAAGGATTGATTATTGATAGCAAGGATGTAACGGTGAAGGTAAAAAACGTCTCCGGTGAACTGATGGTAGAAGCCAAAGCAGGTGGACCATTTTTTTATATCAATCCCCCTGCCAGCGGAAGATTTACACTTGAGGCACAATTTGAAGGGCAGTCAATTTCAATGACTAAAGATCTGGTTGGCCGACGTTATCTCAATCTTGTATTTGATTTCAACAAATCCCAGTCTGATTAAATGAAAATGCTTTTGATCATTCGTCAGCTTATTTGCCTGACATTTTTTTTGACATTGACCCCGGTGGCATTTAGCCAGTCACTTGTAGCGGATGCCACCAGCAATACGGGAATGTATGAAAAATATAAAGATGATCAACAAAAATTTCTGGATGATTTCGCGGGCGCACGACTTAACATCAACAATGACGAATTAATTCCTTTGTTGTTTGCGACCATGCAGCGCCTGACCCGTTATCCACTTCCTGAGCACTATCCAACAGTTACTTATCTGAGTTCAGTCGAGTTGAACAAGATCGCGTGCGATTCTAAATGCTCTGTATTGGGTCATTACCACGGAGGCTCAGTTATTTATTTGGATAACAAGCTCAAGCCCACAACAAATTTATTTGATCGATCGGTGCTCTTGCATGAGATGGTGCATTACGTGCAACAAATAAATTTGCCGACGTCAAAGACCGAGCTCACGCTGCAGGAAAAATGCGTACTCTGGTATACGCGAGAACGTGAGGCGTATGCTATTCAAGAGGCATTTTTAATTATGGTAGCTAGCCCGGTACGTGCAGGTTATTTTCCGGCGCGCGCTGATTGTTAAAAATTACATAGCTAGTTAAGCATTCCATAAAATTTTCATCGGTATGGCGCAATGTGCTTTATGCCTTTAACGATGAGTACTGAAAATTCTGAGGGAAAAATGAAAAACGCAGGAATGATAGGCATAGGTTTGATGGGTCATGGTATTGCCAGTAATCTGGTCAAACATGGTTATACGCTAACCGTTATGGATCATGCAGGTAATCAGCCGCTAGATGCTCTGTTAGCTAAGGGTGTCAAGACCGTCAAGACACCCAAAGATCTCGCCGGCGAAACGACTATTATTTTGTTGTGTGTGACGGGTGCTGCTCAAGTGGAAGCTGTACTGACAGGTGCGGATGGATTACTTGAAGGTCTGCAGCCTGGCAGCATAGTGATCGATTGTTCTACTTCTATACCTTCCGCAACGCTGCAACTTGCGCAAAAAGTACAACAAGCAGGCAGCATCATGATAGACGCAGCCATGACGCGCACGCCCAAAGAGGCTGCTGAAGGACGACTAAATCTTTTAGTGGGTAGCGATGCTGACACGTTTGCGAAGGTGCAGCCTTTACTCGCCTGCTTTGCAGAAAATATAAATCATGTAGGCCCGGTAGGTGCGGGTCATCAAATGAAACTGCTGCATAACTATGTATCGCTGGGTACCGTCACGGTGATTGCTGAAGCAGCAGCATGCGCACGCAAATCGGGTATCGATGCCGCTACCTTTGTCGATGTACTGGCCAAGGGTGGTGGTGGTGGCATGGCGCTGGAACGATTAAAGCCGTATCTGCTCAATGACGGCGATACATCGAATTTGAAATTCACGTTAGCTAACGCGATTAAAGATCTGGGTTATTACACAGCCTACGCAACAGATACCCACGCTGATCATTTGGTAGCGTCCGCCATCATGCAAACTATTTCATTAGCGATAGATGACGGCCATGCAGATGAACACATGCCGCATATGATTTCGTACATCGCTGCCCGGGAATAAAGCGGCTAGCCACGACCAACATACGGCATGTTGGTCGCCATGATAGTCATGAAGAGCACATTGATTTGTAAAGTAAGAATCACATGTTGTCGTGAAAGATTCAGCGCAATCAAAGCGATTGATAGAGTAGTTATTCACGGCACGGTTGGTTTTTATTCACTAGTAAGCTTTAGCACTGAAACAATTCAGGTCTGTTGTGGTTGTGCCTTTATTTAAAGGAGTCCCGTTGTTTTCAGGTACTCCTCTGTTCCAGTATCCATTGAGTAGTTGCCCGTCTGGTGTAAGCATTTGGCCGCGACCATGGGGATAGCCATCTTTCCATTCGCCTTGATACCAACTGCCGTCTGCTTGATCATGCCGACCTTTGCCATGTTGTAGGCCTTTCTTCCATTCGCCGGTATACACACCATTTTCACTCACCACTCGTCCGAAACCATCTCCATAGCCTTTCACCATTGTTCCGGTATAGATACTGGTTTTGCCGTTTTGTCGGACCCAGGTTAGCGTGCCTTCGCCATCAGCCAAGCCATCATTGCAATTACCGTCCCAAGAAACACTTTCATCTTTTTGTGGCGTGATATTGGCGACCTTGCATCCGTTTTTTTCTGTAACCTTTGGAAGGATGTCGGCCTGCGCCAACAGGGAAAGGCCGATCAGGAATAACAGGTTCCATCGTGAAATGAATTGCTTCATTGCATTCTCCAAGTTGATGTAACAAGAATATCTGAGTTTATCCTTCTTTTTTGACAACAATTGAAGACTTAGTTTTTTTCTTAGTAGTGATGAATACTTTTATTGGAATTTTAGGATTTCTGTTGCGAATGCAACAGTTTCTTTTGGGTGACGGTAATACCTCAAATCTGAAGTTCACCTTATCCAACGCTCTCAAAGATCTGGGTTACTACGCGACCTATGCATCTGATACCCACGCTGATCATTTGGTAGCGTCGGCCATCATGAAAACTATTTCAATGGCGAGCGACGAAGGGCATGCCGATGAGCACATGCCCAATATGGTGTCGTATATCGCAGCATGTAATTAATCACGTAACTACGGTAGCGACGTAATTAGCCGCGACCAACATACGGCATGTTGGTCGCCATAATAGTCATGAACAGCACATTGCTTTCCAGCGGTAGCTGCGCAATCTGTAGTACCGCTTGCGCGACGTGATCCGCATTCATGCGCGGCTCGACCTTGGTGGTGCCGTCAGCTTGTAAGATGCCATTCGCCATTTTCTGTGTCATCTCCGTTGCTGCATTACCGATATCGATTTGGCTGCAGGCGATATTGTCGTTGCGGTAGTCCAGAGCGATGGATTTGGTCAGACCTGTAATGGCATGTTTAGTAGCGGTATAGGGTAAGGACAGCGGGCGTGGCGCATGCGCCGATATCGAACCATTGTTGATGATGCGGCCGCCTTTAGGTGACTGCTCTTTCATCATGCGTATGGCTTCCTGAGCACAAAGAAATGAACCGGTCAGATTAGTATCGACCACGCTAATCCAATCTTCATATTTAATATCTTCTGCCAGCGTGGCAGTAGTGAATGTGCCTGCATTATTAAACAGCACATCCAGACGGTGAAATTTCGACTTGAGTTTGGCAAACATCGCTTTAACGCTATCAGGCTTGCCCACATCGCACGCAACCGCCAGGCAGTTGTCTGCTGTGCCGCCGATTTCTTGTATGGCTATTTCTAGTTTGTCCAGATTGCGGCCAGAAAGTACGACTTGATAGCCCGCGCCTAGCAGTGCTTTAGCAGTGGCTTTTCCTATGCCAGTACCTGCGCCGGTAATCAGGGCAACGCGTGTAGTAGATGTGCTCATACGTTTAGTTGTTTAATAATAAGTTAAAGGTGAGTAGATACAGAATCAATACTCTTGTTCGAAATCAGTTTCTTGACTTCGACGGCGGCGACGGAATTTTATATATGAAATCAATGCCAGCGCAATCCCAAGGACAAATGATATGAGTGAATTCGGAAACTCTGATTTTGCGGCCAACAACAATTCAATTAATGAAAATAAAATTAAAATTAATTGCGAAACGTAGTACCAGACAGTTTGCCAAGGAATCATGAAGTTCTCCGCATCGTCATTCAGTGGTTGTTCATGCTGGGTGGTGAATTGCGTTAGTTATCAAAGCAAATAAATCATCAAACTCATCGACTGCCTTAAATTGAGGAAACTGAGATTTGATATTGTCGGGCGCATGGAACAAGAAACCAGCATCGGCTTCTTTTAGCATAGACGTATCATTAAATGAATCACCTGCAGCAATAACACGATAATTTAGTTTTTTGAAAGCAGCGACCGCTTCGCGCTTTTGGTCAGGCAGGCGTAATTTGTAGTTAACGATACTGTCGTTTTCTACAACTAGCGTATGACACAGCAATGTGGGCATGCCGAGCTGACGCATGAAGGGCGCAGCAAATTGCTCGAATGTATCCGACAAAATAATGACCTGCACCTGTGAGCGCAGGCTATCCATAAATGCGCGTGCTCCTGGGAGTAACTCTAGGGTGCTGATGACTTTTTGTATGTCGGAGAGCTTTAATCCGTGCTGATCCAAAATCGCTAACCGGCCTTGCATGAGTTTGTCATAGTCGGGCTCATCACGGGTGGTCCGGCGTAATTCAGCAATGCCCGTTTTTTCAGCAACAGCAATCCAGATCTCTGGTGTTAATACACCTTCCATATCGAGTGTAACGAGCGCTTGTTTCACGGTGAATTTTCTCTAGTAATATAAATTTAATTAATAAGATCTGACGTTAGCAGCATGCATGACTTCAGCGAACCAGCGTTTCAACATTTCCATCAACAGATAAACTCTGTCCGGTAATAGATGCGCCAGCGGGTGAGCAAAGAAAAACCACCGCTGCGGCAATATCATCCGCAGTCACCATTTTGCGCAACGATACGCGCTGCAATACGCGTTCACGCATTTGTTCTACAGTGACGCTCGCCGTCTCTGCGCTGGCCGCTAGTACCCGATCTTGTCTGGGCCCTTCGACGATGCCAGGAAGTACGGCATTAACGCGTATGCCATGGGGGGCGAGTTCAGTGGCCCAGGTCTCGGTCAATCCGATCACGCCATACTTTGTCGCCGAATAAGGAGAGCGACGCGGAAACGCGAGTCGGCTGGCGACTGAGCCGATGTTGATGATGCTGCCGTGTCTGCGCTGCTTCATGCCGGGCACGGCGCTGCGTGTGCAGAGGAAGGTCCCGGTCAGGTTCACGTCCAGGCACTGATTCCAGTCGTCGAGCGTGATGTCTTCAATGGCAGCCGTCGGTCCAGCAATGCCGGCATTGTTGACCAGTATGTCCAGCCCGCCGAGCCGCTGCTCGATTTCAGTAAACATCGCGGCGACCTGTGCTTCTTTCGTGATGTCAGCCACACTGATCCCGATGCCCGGCAGCGATTGCTGTGCTTCTTTCAGTGCAGTGGCATTCGTACCGCAGATGTGCACACGCGCACCGTGCGCGACCAGTGCCTGCGTGATGGCCAGTCCTATGCCCTGTGCGCCGCCCGTGACCAGTGCGCGGTGGCCGTTCAGATCAAATGTCACAGGGGGATGCATGGATGTCTCTCATCATTTGATGTTGTTCTAATTCCGCGCTCCCGAGCGATGGCAGCGTGGCGTGAGATAGCCCTTGTACTATAGCAGCGACCCGCATGCTCATGGCACTTCTTGCGCTATTGGCAAGCATCACGTTGACCTGTTATGAGTACCCAGATGGACCGATCATCACTCTTCAAAGGCCCGCCGATCGGGCTGGGCACCTGGCAGATGGGCGAGCGCGCAAGTGCGGCGGCATCGGAAGTTGCCGCGATACTGCACGCACTGGAGTGCGGCATACGGCTTATCGATACCGCAGAAATGTACGCCGACGGCGAATCCGAGCGGCGAGTTGGTGAAGCACTGGCCGCCTGGGGCAAGGCCAAGCGTGATGAGCTTACTGTGGTGACCAAGGTGCTGCCGCATAACGCCAGCCGAGAGGGTACGGTGCGTGCCTGCGAAGACAGTCTGAAGCGTCTCGGTACCGATTACGTGGATGTCTACCTGCTGCACTGGCAGGGCAGTCATGCATTCGAGCAGACCCTGGAGGGATTTGTCTTATTGCGCGAGCGGGGCCTGATACGCCATTGGGGGGTCAGCAATTTGGATCTCGCTCCGCTGAATCGCTGGTGTGAGACCGAGAGACGCATGGGCCTGAGTACCACCGGCAC
>JAULVH010000220.1:0-2652 GCA_032111105.1 Burkholderiaceae bacterium
TACTAATCACGGCAAGCTGACCTACGAGTATTGGCCAGGCAAGACTGGCAACACGTGTAGTGAGTGAAGCAGTGTGCGGGCTGGCCGCTTGGCTCATGGAGAGTTACGCTTGTAGAGACGGAAAAATTCGTGGCGATCTGATGGACGCCGACCTTGCCACACCAGCGTTAAGTTACCTTCGATTTTTTTCAGAGAAGCTCCGCGATGACGTAACCCATCATCTTGCACCAGCAATAATTCGCACCGTGCCTGACCACTACGACTGAAATTTACGCCACCAAGATAAGCAAACGAGGCACGCTGCGCAGGCCCAACGCCATTGGTATCAACACATCGATAGGTTTCGGGTAAATGAGTTTTCATTTCTTCGGCAACGCTGGCGTAGCTTTGTGCGTAGTTCAACCAAGGTAGCCACAGCGTCATGAGTAGCACCCAACAGAGAACTAATCCACCGGTGGATAGCACCACTGCGCGCCACAACACGGAAGGTTGTCTACCCAAACGCCAGCGTAATAACATTACCCATCCGGCTGTGGTACCCAAAGCCACCATCAAGGCGAGAAGGTTAAATTCAGGTTGAAATCCGGGAGCGACTTTAAAGGCATTTTTTGCCAGTTTTTCTGGCCAGCCAGTTTGCTTGGCTATCCATCCTAACCAGATAAATGATGCTATTGCTGTGAGCGTCATGACTGAGAACCAGTCTATGGCATTGATCGCTCCGCGTTTAAGTGTAGGTAATCCAAACGTCGCCAAGATGGCCAGCGGCGGTAATAAAGAAAGTAGTTCGTGATCTTTGGGTGAAACAGTAAACAGATTGAGCAACAGTAATGCAGCCACACCAGAAACAGTCAGCATCACATGCAAGGTCGCTTGCGAGCGCCACGCCCACGCTGCCCACGCGGCAATAGGCCAGGCTGGCCAGGTGTACCAGAGCAGTGTTTTAGCCAGAAAACTCAGGGTGGCAAGTCGAGGCCAACTGAGCATCCGCAAATTGGTGTTTAACCAAACTTCCGTGACTTCCACGCCATCGGGCATCAACGCTCGATGAGCTAACAACCATGTCAGCGGTATAAGCAATCCTATGGGCAGTGTTGTGCGCACCAGGTGCAGCGTGACATCGCGATAGCGAACAGCAGCCAAGATCATGAGCGTAATTAGTAGCGCCAGCGGTACGGTCCAGCCGCGTGCGAGTACTAACAGCCCGAGTGCTATACCCAGACCAGCGGCTGCACGTGTATTGGCTTTGTCAAACACACAGGCCGCAGCATAAAAAGCGGCAGCGACTAACGAGACGTGCAATGCGGGTGTGGCGGTTTCATGACTGCGCAATAACAGACCCAGACAAGCAACGTAAATTAATACGGCACCATCGGCCAAGGTTCTGCCGTAATCCATCGCGGCAGGTTGTCCGCCAAATGCCAGCTTTAAAGGTTGGGCTTCGTTGCGGCGTCCGAGTACGTAAGCCGTGCGCCATACAGAGGCCACACCAATGCCAAAGAACACCAAGATAGAAATTCGAGCCGCTACGGCGTCAGTCAGCAGCCAGCCCAATAATTTGATGAGTAAAGCACCCACCCAGAAGGCCAGCGGCGCTTCGTTGGGCATGGAAAGACCAGCGATATTCGGTGAGAGCCAATCGGCTAATGAACCATGCGCCATGGTCCACATGATGCCAAAGCCAGCAGCATCATCGGTTTTCCAAGGGTCGCGCCGCAGTATGCCCGGCAGTATGTACAACATGCACAGAACGACCAAACCCCAGCGCGGCAAGGCGAGTGTCGCAGCAGCGGGCAGTCGTACGGGTTTCATTTAAATGGGTCGCTGGCAGTTAAGGTGATGAGTGATTGTGAAGCAAAGAAAACAAAAATGCCGCTCTCGGCGGCATTTTTGATGAATCTGATAGCGATTAGCCCGTGGCGCGGGTTTTGGAACCCGTGGTGCCAAACTTCTGACGGAATTTCTCGACGCGACCAGCTGTGTCGACAATTTTGTGCTTGCCCGTGTAGAAAGGATGGGATTCCGACGATACCTCGATTTTCAGCAAAGGATAATCTTTGCCTTCGAAGTTGATAGTTTCGCGTGACTGTACAGTCGAGCGGGTAATGAATTTGAAATCGCATGAGAGGTCGTGCACAACAACGTCTCGGTAATTTGGGTGTATGCCTTCTTGCATTTTGTTCTCGCTATCGTTGGGTAGCCTATCATCACTTCGTCGGTCCGTCTTGCTTCTTGACCCGGTTGATGAGCACTTATCCGGTTAAGATCATTTTTCAAAATGCCTGGAACTGTAAGCCCAGACATTTTGGGTCGATCTGAAAAAGAAGCGAGATTATAACGGCAAATCAATGGCTTGGGGTGGTTTGCAGGGTGCTGCAACAACTGAAATGGCGGCTGCAGGAACGATTAATCAAGCCCGTGCAGCCCCTTGTGTTTCTAATTTAAGAACCACCTCGGCGCATCATGTCGAAGAATTCAGCGTTGGTTTTGGTGGCCTTCATCTTGTCAAGAATGAATTCCATCGCCTCGATTTCGTCCATGCCGTAGAGCAGTTTGCGCAAAATCCAGATTTTTTGCAGCACATCGGGCTTGATCAGCAGCTCTTCACGACGGGTGCCCGATTTATTCAGGTTGATCGCTGGGTAAACGCGTTTT
>JAULVH010000221.1:0-5754 GCA_032111105.1 Burkholderiaceae bacterium
TTGAACTTGCGTAATGGCAATGTCACAAACGGTCGTCATTCATTTCATTTTTGATATTGCGAGAGACCCAATGAAATCCACAACCACGAGAATTTATCAAACAGCAGAACAGGCACTAGAAGTCATTCTGAAGGCGAATAAGTTAGGCCAGTCAGTCAAAGTGGATGCGAACGGTGATTTATTTAGAGCAACCCCGCCTTCGAACAAGCTACAAAATTTCTTTCTTTTGTTTCGAAAAAAATCTAACTCTACTGAATCAAAACAATCGCCTGAGGTGCTTCGGACAGTCATCAATAAAATGAAAATTGAAATCGGCATAGCTTCAACACATTTAAGAAATGAAGAATCATTGCGTATTCCTAGCCCAGGAAAGATCATCAATAAATACATGAAAGACGCAGAAAGCTTTCAAACGAAAGCGCAGATAAGTGAACTACACACTCGATGGATTTTAATCAATCAAGACATAAATGGTGCGAAAGATGGCATTCAAACATCAATGGATAGGCTAGAAACTAGCCAATACATAAAAAATTCAAAGAAAAATAGCACACCGAGCAAATCAACAGCATCGGCCGAAACCTTACCAATACAGCCTCGCGATATATCAGCAAAGATTAATGCAGTAGCAGCCACTAGTTCGAAATCCTCCGATCAAGATACAAAAATCTTAATAGCATCGGCCGAAACCTTACCAATACAGCCTCGCGATATATCAGCAAAGATTAATGCAGTAGCAGCCACTAGTTCGAAATCCTCCGATGAAGATACAAAAACCCTTCCAGAAGATGCCATCGCAACAGAACAACCAACCCGGCATTCAACCGACAACAAGACAACACACGTTCCGGGCAATGTGTCTAAGGCAAGCTATAAGCTGAATGTAAAACCAACCAACTCTGCGCATGCACTGCCAGTTGATATGGCAACCAAAATCAATCGTGCATTACCAGATAACTTGCAATTTTCTGGAAACTATGACGAGATCGTAAAAGCAACTCTAACTCTACCTGAGGATAAGCAAAAAAAACTCTACTCAACGCTTACAGACCAACCGACCACGATTTCGCCAATAAAAAAACCAATTCAATCTAATACAAATAGTGACGATGGATTATTTGAGGATATTGACTTAGAAAGTGACCATCCAATTTCTAATTTTGGAACCGCTGATAATGGTGATTTATTGACTAACGAACTAGAACTGATTAACAAGCAAACTGAGATTGATTTCGGTCGTGCCACCTACATCTTTGAAGACGAAGAAGGATTAACTACTACACACCAACTTGGCGACAATCCTGAAGACATACTGGATGATATGAAAGGTTTGGTCATTGAATATGGTCCCGAATCACGACACGTATTGAAAACAATAAGTCATTTACCAAACCAAAAAACTATAGCCATATTACTCACACCCATTATCACTAGCAACTTAACGAAGGATAATAAGCACATGTTATACGCTGGTGATTTAGATGCTGAAGAACATGTAAAACTTAGTCAAATAACTTACAAATTGAAAAGACATTCTGACGGCAATTTAGAATTTGATTTATTGTTCAGAAAAAAAATTACCGATCTGATCCTATCTGATGGCTCGACGATTGCTGTTAATAGCCAATCTCCATGGAAAGGGGATGTAGACGAAAATAATTTTGGAATTGAGATGTCCACAAAAATCCAAATATCCAAGGAAGATTTAATCGCTGGCACGTTAGACAACGTGTCGATTATTGAGCCGTTGAGTGTAAAGTTCCAATTTCAATTCAACAAGCCAAAAATTTGATGTTGAAATTCCAAGCCACAGGAGCCCGTAAAAAAAGCCACATCTGCATGTGGCTTTTAGGGCGAGCGCGGTGTGCGCATTTTCGCGCACGCCGCATGATGCCGAAGAACTAAATAGAAGCTTAGTTCTTTGATTGATCGACGAGCTTGTTCTTGGCTATCCAAGGCATCATCGCACGTAACTTCTCACCCACGATCTCAATTGAGTGCTCAGCATTCAAACGACGACGTGACATCAGCGTAGGTGCATTGGCTTTGTTCTCAAGGATGAAGCTCTTGGCATACTCACCTGTCTGAATATCTTTTAAGCACTGACGCATCGCGACTTTTGACTCTTCCGTAATGATGCGCGGGCCAGTGACATACTCGCCGTACTCAGCATTGTTAGAGATCGAGTAATTCATGTTGGCGATGCCGCCTTCATAAATCAGATCAACGATGAGTTTGAGTTCGTGCAAGCACTCAAAGTAAGCCATCTCTGGTGCGTAGCCTGCTTCTACCAGTGTTTCGTAACCGGCTTTAATCAACTCAACCGTACCACCGCACAGCACAACTTGTTCGCCGAACAAATCGGTTTCGGTTTCTTCGCGGAAGTTAGTCTCGATGATGCCGGCACGACCGCCGCCGTTTGCCATTGCATACGACAAAGCGATATCGCGAGCATGGCCTGATTTGTCTTGATAGACCGCTACCAGATGAGGAACGCCACCACCTTGCGAGTAGGTTGAGCGAACTGTATGGCCAGGTGCTTTAGGAGCGATCATGATCACATCCAAATCAGCGCGTGGCACAACCTGACCGTAGTGAACGTTAAAGCCGTGTGCAAACGCGAGTACGGCGCCTTGCTTGGCATGTGGAGCTACGTTTTCGGTATAAACCTGAGCGATGTTTTCATCAGGCAGCAGAATCATGATGACGTCTGCACCTTTAACTGCATCATTGACTTCGGCAACTTTGAGGCCAGCTTTTTCCACCTTGGCCCATGAGGAGCCGCCCTTGCGCAAACCAACGGTTACTTTACATCCGGATTCCGACAAGTTCTGCGCGTGCGCATGGCCTTGTGAACCGTAGCCGATGATGGCAATGTTTTTACCTTTGATAAGGGAGAGGTCGCAATCTTTGTCGTAAAAAACTTTCATGATGTTCCTGATTTGAAAAAGGTTAAATGTGATTGTCTTCGTTGTGAGGCTATGGGGATCAGACTTTCAAGATACGCTCGCCGCGTCCTATTCCAGAGCCGCCGGTACGAACGGTCTCAAGAATGGCAGTGCGGTCGATGGCATCAATGAATGCATCGAGTTTTGATTTGTTACCTGTCAATTCGATGGTGTAGGTCTTTTCTGTTACATCGATGATGCGGCCACGGAAGATATCTGTGGTGCGCTTCATTTCTTCGCGCTCTTTGCCAACGGCGCGCACTTTAATGAGCATCAGTTCACGCTCGATGTGCGCACCTTCTGTCAGATCAACTACTTTGACGACTTCAATCAGCCGGTTCAAATGTTTGGTGATCTGTTCTATGACATCGTCTGAGCCGCTCGTCACTACGGTCATGCGTGACAAGGTAGGGTCTTCAGTCGGTGCTACGGTCAGTGTTTCAATGTTGTAGCCACGTGCAGAAAACAGACCAACTACACGCGAAAGAGCGCCTGATTCGTTTTCCAGCAATGCAGAAATAATATGTCGCATTACAAGTCCTCCGAACCAAGCAGCATTTCACTCAAGCCTTTGCCAGCTTTAACCATAGGCCACACGTTCTCATCGCGATCGGTGATGAAATTCATGAACACCAAACGATCTTTCATCGCAAAGGCTGCTTTCATCGATGCTTCAACATCGCCGGGCTTAGTAATGGTCATGCCTACATGGCCGAATGACTCAACCAGCTTGTCAAAATCGGGCAGCGAATCCATATAGGATTCTGAGTAGCGCGAACCATAATCAATCTGCTGCCACTGACGCACCATACCGAGGTAGCGGTTGTTGAGCAAAATGATTTTCGGCGTCAGATGATACTGCTTACAAGTAGCTAGTTCTTGTATACACATCTGTATCGATGCTTCACCCGTTACGCACGCAACTTCAGCACCGGGATTAGCCATCTGCACGCCCATGGCATAAGGCAAACCTACTCCCATGGTGCCTAGGCCGCCTGAATTAATCCACCGCCTGGGTTTGTCAAAGCGATAGTACTGTGCAGCCCACATCTGATGCTGACCGACATCGGAGGTGATGAAGGCATCGCCTTTGGTTATTTCCCACAGCTTTTCAACAACGGCCTGGGGCTTAATCACTTCGGTCGAGGTTGGATACTTGAGGCATTCACGCGAACGCCATTCAGTGATCTGCTTCCACCACGATTGCAAGGCTTTAGTGTTGGGCTTGGTTTCGGATGCATCAATCTGTGCGAGCACTTCGATCAATACGTCTTTGACGTTACCAACGATAGGAATATCAACCTTAACTCGTTTAGAAATCGATGAGGGATCAATATCGATATGAACGATTTTGCGCGGCACGCTACCAAAGTGTTTAGGGTTACCAATAACGCGATCGTCAAAACGCGCGCCTATGGCAATGAGCACGTCGCAGTGCTGCATCGCCATATTGGCTTCGTAGGTACCGTGCATACCCAACATACCAACGAATTTATCGCTGGAAGCACGGTAGCCACCCAAACCCATCAGCGTGTTGGTGCAGGGGTAACCCAGTTTATCAACGAGTGTGTTGAGCTCAGGAGCAGCATCAGCAAGAATTACACCGCCGCCGGCGTAAATCATGGGGCGCTCTGCGCTCAGTAACAACTGCACCGCTTTACGGATTTGGCCTGAATGGCCTTTGTCTACTGGCTTGTAAGAGCGCATCTCGAGTTCTTTGGGATACTCGTAGACTGCTTTAGCAATCGTGATGTCCTTAGGGATATCAACAAGCACTGGCCCAGGACGACCTGTAGTGGCGATGTAGAAGGCTTTCTTCATAACCATCGCCAGGTCTTTTACGTCCTTGACGAGAAAATTATGTTTAACGCAGGGACGTGTAATACCCACGGTATCGCATTCCTGAAAGGCATCCTGACCTATTGCATGGGTCGGCACCTGTCCCGAAATGATCACCATAGGTATGGAATCCATGTAGGCAGTAACTAAACCAGTGACCGCGTTGGTCACACCGGGACCGGAGGTCACGAGTGCAACGCCTACTTTGTTGGAACTACGAGAATACGCATCCGCTGCATGGACCGCCGCTTGCTCGTGGCGAACCAATATATGCTGGAATTTATCCTGCTGGAAGATAGCGTCGTAAATGTACAGAACTGCACCGCCGGGATAGCCGAACACATGTTCAACACCCTCTTCGGCTAGACAGCGCACGAGAATTTCGGCGCCAGTGATTTCAGAACTCATTGCTACGTCCTTTCAAGGTCCATTGGAAATTGATCGGATGCTCTCTCCTGGCAGCACGGTCTACAGCTTCACGTAACAGGCATCCCTTTTTTGTGCGGTGACGTCGATCCGTCATGCGTACAAAGACGCATTTCAAATCGGCGCTTAACGCGACTCGTTCAGCCTGAATTCGTAGAACTGCATTACATGCCTCACGCTTGTGGCGCGGGTTAGAGCAAACAGCTTTCACATCGAAAGAGCGCGAAGACACGAAGTGCATGTTGAGCAAACCGGCTCGCGCAAAAAATACCCCCGCGGTAGCGAGGGGAACAATACGTTAATGCGTTGCAGCAGGAAGGTCAAGGAGAATCTTGGAAAACTCCTTTGAAATCAAGACTTTTCATGAATCGATACGCAATCCATGCATTGTCAAAAAATAATGTTTATCGCTCACGCATGGCTTTCCTGTCCCTCTAGGTAAAATGCCAGCTCTTTAACGCTCATACCCACCGGCAAACTAGCCCGCCTCATGACTACAGACCCATCCAACACCCAGCCCTTACCTACGGCGCGATTGAAA
>JAULVH010000222.1:0-5632 GCA_032111105.1 Burkholderiaceae bacterium
ATCGCCAAATTTCTTGCGCCAGGCATAGATCGAAGGCTCACTCACCCCATGTCGCTTAGCGACTTCAACTACCGGGGATTTATCCGCCTCTTGCAATATTCGAACGATCTGCTCGTCCGTAAACCTCGCTCGCTTCATCACTGCTCCTCAGGTGTGAGGAGCCATTATCTCTAAATCCCACTGGCTCGAAAATATCAGGACAGGTCAACCGAGCTTGAGAAAAATACGCCTGGGCAGATTACGCTTTTTTTGCGATAACGGCCTGAAGATGCACCCCTTGCCGATTCATCTCACGACCTGCTGCGCCCATCATTAAATGGTCTTTCTCGTGCTGCTCTGCGACGAGTGAGAGATATCGCATACATGTAATACGCAAAAACGATGAGAGATTATCTATCTTTCCTTGCCGCCCTATGATTTCTTCATGCAGCGTGGAGATGAGCTGATTCGTCGTTACCTGATCTTTGGCTGCGATACGAGCGAGCACATCCCAGCATAGATTTTCTAAACGTATGCTGGTTACGACACCACGTATTCGTAATGATCGTGTGCGCTGCTCATAGTGAATCGGATCGGCGCTTGCATAGAGATCACACATGCTTAAAACCTCCGCGGGTAGACAGACTACTAGCTAAATTACGCTGTAGAGATACGGATGAGCCAAATAAAACACGACATGTACAGCGATACTATTTCACTGTCTTGAGATAGTCGATGATAGCTGTGCGAACGCTAGCATCAGGCTGCTGGTACATCATGTAAGTTCCCGCTGCTACGTTTTGCGGGTCTTCCAGCCATTTATCCAAGAGCTCTGGTGTCCAGTTTTTCTTGGCCAATGCTTTTTTAAATTCAGCTGAGTAGGCAAATCCCTTGATCTGCCCTGCCGTCCGACCTAGAACCCCATGCAGATTGGGGCCCAACCCGGCGGGTGCTCCGGCAACAACTGAATGACATGCAGCACACTGCTGCGAAAAAAGTTTCGCCCCATCGGCTTGCTGTGACTGCGCTGGGAGCGCAATCGCCCCCAGCAACAGCGCAGCCGATACGCTCAAACGTACAGAGTGCAGCTTTACCATTACAGCTCCTTACGCGCCATGCTCCTGGCTATATAGTCAGCCTGACGAATCGCCAATGCCACGATAGTCAATGTAGGATTTTCAGATGCGCCCGTAGTGAATTGGCTACCATCAGAAACAAACAGGTTTTTAATATCGTGCGTTTGACCCCATTTATTGACCACGCCATCTTTTGCTTTAGCACTCATACGATTTGTGCCTAAGTTGTGGGTAGATGGATAAGGCGGTGTAAATATCACGCGCTTGGCACCGACTGATTCATACAATGCTTTAGCTTGTTTGAATCCATGCTGACGCATTGCATTGTCGTTGGGATGATCACTAAACTGTACGTTGGGAATAGGCAGACCAAAGGCATCCTTCTCAGTGGCATGCAAGGTAATGCCGTTAGATTCCTGCGGCATATCCTCACCCACCAGCCACATACCTGCCATGTTGTCGTAGGCATCCATGGCATTAGAAAAATCACGACCCCAATCGCCCGGATTTAAAAACGCCGCCATGAAAGGCACGCCCAAGGAGAGGGTTTCCATTTCATAGCCACCAACGAATCCACGTTTAGGATCAAAGCGTGACTCATCTTTAATAATGCCCGCCATGGTCGTACCACGGAACATGTGCACTGGCCTTTCATAAATTGCATATACCGATGCCGTCATGTGGCGCATATAATTTTTGCCCACCTGACCTGATGAATTAGCCAAACCATTCGGATACATAGTCGATGCAGAATTCAACAACAAGCGTGGTGACTCAATCGAGTTACCAGCGACACAAACTAAACGTGCTTTTTGAAAATACTGATTACCGTTTGAGTCGCCATATAAAACACCCGTTACTTTGCCTGAAGCATCATGCTCAATCTTGAGCGCTTGAGCATCTGAACGCACCTCGAGGTGACCGGTGCGCTCGCCCTTGGGAATCTCGGTATACAAGGTCGACCATTTAGCTCCCGATTTACAACCCTGAAAGCAAAAACCGATTTGCTGACACGAACCACGACCATCGCGCGCCTTGGAATTGATGGACATATTCCCGGTATGGAAGTGTTGATAGCCCATCTTTTTCGCACCTGCCGCCAGTACTTTATAGTTGTTATTACCGGGCAGCCGGGGGATACCATTTGTCCCGGTTGTACCCATTTTCTTCTCGGCCTTATCGTAGTATGGGTTCAGGTCTGAGAGCGTAATTGGCCAGTCCAGCAAATTAGCGCCAGGCACTTTGCCGTAGGTGGTACGAGTTTTGAATTCATGCTCCTGAAAACGCAGCGAAGCGCCAGCCCAGTGAACCGTCGATCCACCCACTGCCTTAACTATCCATGCTGGCAGGTTAGGAAAATCTTGTGAGACTCGCCAAGTACCCGATGTGGTCCGTTTATCTAACCAGGATATCTTGCTAAACATAGGCCATTCATCATTTTCGAAATCATTGATTTCATGACGCTTACCTGCTTCGAGAATGACAACATTAATACCTTTTTGTGCCAGTTCATTGCCTAGCGTACCGCCACCCGCGCCAGAACCAATGATGACAACCACTTCGTCATCTAAATCAAATTTTTTCGCCATGTCTGTCTCCTCAATTCTTCAAATTATTTTGATCGGTGCAAAGTGGACTTGATCAGAGATGATCCATCCAAGTCTGGTCGTTAAAGCCCCGGTTGATATATCCACCCAATGGAGCGGAAGGCCCCTGATATCCCAGCTTGGCCCAAACGGCGGGTTGGTTGTACAGGCTAACTACCAGATCACCACGAATTTTTTTGAAAAAAGGTGATGTTTCTATGCTTTGAAGTACGTGTACACGATCACGCTCTTTAGCTACTTGAAGATACGCTGAGCCAAATTTTGTCTGAGCGATAGAGTCGGCTTGAGCGACACCTTCCTGTATCAGTTTTTTTACACCCTCATCTGATTTCGCTTGTTCCGCATACACACCCACCGCGTTGGCGTACAAGGAATCATCGAAACGATCGTGAGGGAAAATATCACGCGCTATCTTGACCAGCGTTGCGAACGTATCACTACCCAAAACATCCTCTGCCAGTGCTGCATTGGGAATAAACATCATAGGCAAACCACCTGCTGCGCTAGCAACCGTACCTGCGGTGGCAATCTTGAAAAACTGACGGCGTTTTGGTTCTGTAGGTTTATACATAATTGTCTCCTCCGACGTAAATCGTGTGGTCTGTAATTAGTTTACTAATTTTGTTTACTCAGTTCACTGCCAAAAAATAAATGTCACTTTCGTGCTGATCAAAAGAATTAACTACCAAACGCTGCATCGAAAATATGGGTACCGCTACTGGTAATGCCCTCCGGTTTGTAATACCTCAATCTTGTAACCATCCGGATCTTGCACAAAGAAAAATCGAGCAAGTAGCTCGCCATCTTTTTTAAACTCTTTTATAGGTAACGGGTTGTAGCCTAATTTTTCTAATTTGGTCTGCATGGACTCAAGATCATCGACAACAAATGCGTAATGACCATAGCCATCTCCATGGGTGTATGGCTCTTTACGGCTGTAATTATGAGTTAGCTCAATTTCAAAATCATTTTCCGGATTTTTCAAATAAATAAGAGAAAAATCATCAAAATCTAATCTGTGGCTAATAGAAAAGCCGAAGCCTTTTGAATAAAACTGTATCGATCGTTCAGGATCGAAGACACGTATCATGGTGTGAATAATTTTAGGCATAATCTGACACGAAACAATAATTTACAAGTAATTATTGATCGGTCGATCCGATAAGTGGTAGTAGCGTACTACTACTTTATTAATAGTCGTAGTGACGTATAGTGATCGTCATATTGCGGCGCAAAATTTATTGGGCCAAAAGACGCTTTTTCTCAATGTTAGTAAATAATTTTTCTAATGCGGCACAGCAAAAAACAAAAAGTAAAATTATTTGCTGGCGATAGAATTTAATTAATTATTTATATTACGAAATACTAATATTGTAATAAGTGTGTAGCTTACCTTCGACGAAGATGGCTTTCGGACTATGAAACCCTCAGACGCCGTAAATGCACATCGCGCCGAAATCCGCGAGATCATCCTCGCTCACAGGGCGAGCAACGCGCGCGTCTTCGGATCTGTCGTTCATGGCACCGACACGGACTTAAGTGATTTGGACATTCTGATTGATCCAAGATCAGAAACAACCCTATTCGATCTTGGTGCAATTCGCTACAAGCTTCGCAATTTGCTTGGCGTTCCTGTCGATATCTTGACGCCAAATTCTTTGCCTTACAGTTTCCGCGATAGCGTTGTTAAAGAAGCTAAGCCGATATGAACCGTGTACGATACACATCATAAAATCAAACCTTGATCGCACGGTTACTTTTTACCACATGCGATATCCCATTCCGTTTTAACTAGCGTATTTGGAGCAATTTGATCCCATACCCATTCACTCTCTTTAAATGTGTCAGACAAAACAACTTCACCAGTTCCCGCTGAACCAGAATACTGAAGCACTGAAACCATTGTCAATGTCTGATACTTACAATTAAATGCTAAAAGTGATTTTGCAGATTTATATTTATCTCCATCTGTATTAGTTCGCACCTCAGGAAAATCATAAATCACCCACATCTGTGCAGTTATGTCATTTTTTTGTATCGTAGATTTATCATGATAGTGAGTAATATCATACGCTTTACCCGTAGTCTCCCACTCTGCCCAAGACACCGAGCAGACCGTCATCATCACAAAACAGAGAAATGTTTTCATTGCAAATTCAATCATTAAGTTTAAGATTTATCTACCTATCAACACTCAACTAACATCACCTACCAACTGCGTATCCTGTTTCCTGCTCATTGCCTGACGTGAGACTTTGTGCGAACAAAGATCGAAATACATTCCACCAGTTATTTTCAAATCAAAAACATTTTAATTACTATGTTCTTAGTATAGTGAAAAACTGGAAGTATCCTTAGACTTAACTATTGGACAGCGGGTAGGATATAGCGGGCAGTATTGGCAGGTTCAGAAAGTCTAAATGGGAAACAGTCTGAAAATGAATTGATGTATGAAGTAAGACACTCTTAGCTTATGCCCTTAAACTGGCAACAGATCAAAAATCTGCTGGCTTCCTATCTCGGCCCATGGAAAAACAATCAAAGTCTGTCCAAACGAAAGCACAAAATTTGATCAAGCTAAGCTACCGACCGGATATTGACGGGCTAAGGGCAGTCGCAGTTATAGCAATCGTCGCTTTTCATGCATTCCCTTCGTTGATACCCGGAGGCTTCGTCGGTGTAGATATTTTTTTTGTAATTTCAGGTTTTTTGATCACCTCGCTGATTCTTCAAAGCCAGAAAAATAAAAATTTTAGCTTCAGTGAGTTTTATGCAGGACGAATTAGACGGATTTTTCCTACGCTCACACTTGTATTGTCAGCCTCTTTCGCATTTGGTTGGTTTGCGTTGCTCTCAGATGAATACAAAATGTTGGGCAAGCACATTGCTGCAAGCGTAGTTTTCATACCGAATTTTATCTTTTGGAGTGAAAGCGGATACTTCGACTATGCAGCTGCTACGAAGCCGCTA
>JAULVH010000222.1:5642-8920 GCA_032111105.1 Burkholderiaceae bacterium
AGTCTGGGGATTGAAGAGCAGTTTTATCTGCTGTGGCCTCTGCTTGCCGGTCTTTGCTTGACATACAAAATCAACTTGGTGAAAGTGGGCGGGGCAATTTTTCTGGCTTCGCTACTCATCAACCTATTGATGATAGATGTAGCAGCTTCAGCGACTTTTTTTTCGCCATTCAGCAGAATATGGGAGTTATTAGCTGGCTGTCTGTTAGCACTTTTTATGCAAAGTAAAGCGAGTGCGTTCGAAGCTACGAAGTACAAATTCTTAGCACACAAATCCATGAATCACGGTCTCACTTCGCTGGGACTACTGTTGATTTTATGTAGTCTTTTTTTATTTGACCAAGACATTGCTTTTCCTGGTTACTGGGCACTGATACCTGTAGCCGGATCAGTATTGATCATTCTTGCAGGAGAAAAAGCCTGGCTGAATAATTCGGTCTTATCGAATCAGATCGTGGTCGGTGTTGGCTTAATCAGTTTTCCTTTATATCTTTGGCATTGGCCACTACTATCGTTTGCACGCATAATTAGCAGCAGTACACCTGACTGGTTACTCCGCCTCGCTCTCGTCATTTGTTCGTTTGTGTTGGCGATCCTTAGCACTCATTTTGTTGAGCGGCCAATTCGATTCGGTCGCAAAACAAAATCTACAGTCACGCTGCTTGTTATTGCAATGATCATCTTGGGTGGAGTGGGCTTAACCACATTCTTACAGGGCGGATTCGAAGTACGTATTTCGAATCAAGAGGTCAAGGCGCAGCTTGCTGATCTAAACTTTGATATCCCGGATAGCACGGGATGGTATTGCGACGACCTTCAATATGATAGCCCCCGCTGTCATTCAACCGGCCCCAATCCTTCAGTTGTCGTGATCGGAGATAGTCACGCTCTTACTATCTATTCTGCGTTGCGCAGTCTGTTCAAGGCCAAAGGTCAGGATATCGGTCTATATGGCGCTAGTGACGGTTGCCCTCCACTCCTGGAAGTAGTTATGCAAGATCTGGGCGGTGACTTTAGAAACTGTTTAAAAAAGGGAACACAGGCCATACAGCGAATTATTGCTGACCCAAGCATCAAGGAAGTGATTTTAACCAGCAGGGGGCCGATGTATACGACAGGTTTAGGTTATGGTGATATCGAGTCAACGCAGTTTGGTAACTGGGTTCTTCACCTCGAAGGTGTAAAGCAAGGCGAGTCAGATAACAGCACTGTTTTTTCTATAGGGTTGACTAAAACTTTAGAGGCACTACTGGCAGCTGGAAAAAAAGTCACTTTTTTGCATGATGTACCCGAGCTCGGTTTTGATATCAGGCGCTGTTTTTCTTTTCGTCCCTTATCCATATCACCGAATGAAATACACAGCTGCTCAATAAGCAGAGCAGCTTTTGAAAAGCGAACCAGCGCTTTCAAAACAATGGTGAATAAAATTCTAACGCAACGACCCGAAGTTAAAGTTATTGATTTGGCCAAAGCATTATGTGATGAAAAGCGCTGCTATGGATCAAAGGATGGCGTACTGTTTTATATCGATGATGATCACTTAAGCCACCGAGGTTCTGCTTATGTAATTAGCAAGCTTAGGGATGAATTTTGATTAGTGATATTTACAAATGGAGCAAACAATTACAGCAGGAGGGAAGCCCCATAATTGAGCATGACCGCACCAGCAAATACTGGTCCACCCGGGGTCGGATTGGGTATCGTATTTCGATAAATAGTCTCGGTTGTGATGATGTAACTTAGGTGTTATGAATTAAAAAAATTTGTACTTGTTTTCAAGTTTTGTTCACCCTTTGAATCCCTTCCATCGTTGCACTCACTACCCGGAGAAATTATGACGTTCCTTCCTGTGCGTATAGTTGCGCTGGCTACTACTTCCGTGGCTGTGCTTTTGTCCATTTGCACAAGCGGCCCACTAATTGCAGCAGATCTGGGAGATCAAGTTCCGATCGAGGTCGATTTACGTATGGAAGGTGGGTCCGAGTGCCAACGATTTGCACCCGAATCCCTAACATTAGAGGCTGGTCGGCTCTACAAGCTTCGTCTTATCAACCAGACCGAGCGCAGTTGCTATTTTTCTTCTAACAAGCTGGCAGATGCCGTCTATACTCGCAAAGTGGTTGTTAAAGATGGTGCAGAAAAAGATGCTGCAGAATTATATGGACCCATACGGCGTGCTGAGATCAAAGCAAGTGCGACGGTCGAATGGTGGTTTGTGCCAGTTCGCGCTGGCGTGTTCGATGATGTGGCATCACGAAAAAGTGAAACAGGAATGCGTGCGGTGATTGAAGTCAAATAACGATCCGCAACCTGTAACTGCACATCTTTCGATGTAAAGTGCAAGCACAGTATCCTCGCTTGTTGAGCGGCTCACTATGCTTGTGCGCCATCAGTGCCGCCTAGATCACTGACTGCACGGGGGCGTGCATTTTTTCAACAATAGAAGTTATTTTTTTAATCGTAATATTTTGTTTCTTACTCTTTAACAGCCATAAACAATCGGAAGACCCATGTCAATTTCTCATTATTCAGCTACGGTTCCTGTTTTTAAGCAGATGCTTTTAGCACTCAGCGACGTGCTAAAAAAAGGCGAAGAGTACGCACAACAGCGAAAATTCGATCCGGTCACTTTATTGCAGTCACGCTTATTCCCAGACATGCTGCCACTGGTGCGTCAAGTACAAATCGCCTGCGATTTTGCCCAAAGTGTTCCTTCGCGCATTGCTGGCCTTGAAGTAGCCACCTACGAAGACACCGAGCAAAGTTTTTCCGAGCTGCAAAACCGCATTTTGAAAACGCTAGAGCTCATTAGCGCTATCTCCGCTGAGCAACTTGATGACAGCGCGGTAAAAGAAATTGTTTTGCGCCCAGGTACGCCCAAAGAGAAAAAGCTAACTGTTGAAGACTACGCTTTGAAATATGGCACACCACAATTTCTCTTTCACGTTACGACCGCATACAGCATTCTTCGGCACAACGGTGTCGAGATTGGGAAAAAAGACTTCATGGGTTCCTACTAGTCTGAGGACTGTGAGCGGTTGATTCATCTTTGTGGCCCGAGGCGGAATCGAACCATCGTAGCTTCTAATGATAGCCCCGTGATAGCCCGCTGTTTTACAAAGTAAAAAACCCCAGCCTTGTGGGCTGGGTTAAGTGATTGATTCTACTGCGTATTTGGTGGCGAATACTCTGACGAAGACATGTCAGAATTGCGACCCGTACATTGCAAGCAGACGGATCGTATTGAGTCCGACATACGGTTCTTGCTGATAAATACCA
>JAULVH010000222.1:8930-9262 GCA_032111105.1 Burkholderiaceae bacterium
GACTCAAACCAGGGACCTGAGGATTAACAGGGCTTTCGGCACGGTCGGTAGCATTCCACCGTTGCTGGAAGTTTAGCTGAGTAGAACCTCTTTGCACGGCGGCAAGACTGGTGGCGAGGGCGCAACTTGATGCCGCCAAGACCCTGGATTTTTTGCGCTCTCCGCCGGGTAAACGGCTGGAGGCGCTAAAAGGTGGCTAGAGCTGTTCTTTACCAAGAGCAGCTATAAGGCTATCCCCGCCCAGTTTGCTCCCAGAATCGAGCGCATTCTTGATCGCTTGGACGCATCAAAGGAGCCAGATGATATGAGTTTGCCCGGATACAAATTTCATG
>JAULVH010000223.1:0-3485 GCA_032111105.1 Burkholderiaceae bacterium
TCCATGAATGATCACCAACACGATCCTAAACGGCGCCAATTATTCGCTGCGGCCTTATTGCCGGGCCTGGAAAAATTTCTTGAGCCTTTGTCGCGCAAACCGAATTCGTACAACGACTGGTTTGCTGCTGTAGAAATCGATGATGTACGGCAGTGTGAACAACTGCTGCTGCGTGGCTTTGATCCCAATACCATAGAGCCTGAGCGACTAGATACGGCCTTGATACTGTCAGTGCGCTACCAGTCCTGGAAAGTATTCGCGCTACTTTTAAAAACCCCCGCAACAAACATTGATGCACGTTCTCGTAATGGCGATACGGCGCTGATGATCGCAGCATTTACAGGTGAAACAAAAGCTGCATTAGAGCTCATAGATAAAGGAGCAGAAATTAATGGTCCCGGTTGGACAGCGCTTCATTATGCGAGTGCCGTTGGTAACGTCTCTGTCATACGCAAACTTATAGAACACTCAGCCTATATAGATGCAGAATCCCCTAATAAAACGACGCCATTGATGATGGCAGCTCGTGGTGGTCATTTAGCATCCGTCCAACTGTTAATCGATGAGGGCGCAGATGTTGTGGTTACCAATGAACTCGGTCTGAATGCTATCGACTTTGCGGGTTCGCAAAAACATACGAATGTTGTACAACTTCTTGAGCAATATACACAACGCGCACTGAACGAAAAAAAATCTGATCAGTAGCAGAAAAAATTTCATAAATCTTGACTGAACTTGGCGTTTATCATCAAGACTCCCTACCGTTCCCATACTCTGTTGACCTTCTCGTTGAAACTACCCAGACATGGATTAGTCTGAGCTCAGCTGGGATGTGCCGCCGTTGTTGTTACACGGTTGTTATCACGACAAACAGATGATGGAGAACATATGCGTAAACTGCTCACTTGCTTACTCGGGTTGATGGCGATTGTAGGTAGCCTGGCTCATGCACAGACATCACAATACGGAGGCATCAGAGAAAGTACTGATCCTCAACGTGCCGAAGAAATAGAAAATAAAGCCCGTCAAATATCCGGTCAAAGCTCATCAGAAACAGGTGCAACGGGTACCAATGCAGGTACGCCTGAGGCCGCACCAGAGCCAAAAAAACAAACCCGTAAGAAGAAAAAAATGCGTACAAAATCGCATAAAAAATCTACTAAGCATAAGAGTTCTGGAGCATCAACAAGTACCGAGACCCCGGGCTCAACAGAAAAGAAATCCGAGGAAATCCAGCCCACCAAATAAGCTGGCAGATTCATGTGGGTAGCTTAGTTCTGCTAAAGTGCCCACATGAAAAAAATCACCCTCGACCGCATGCTCCAATCCCAGGGCTTTGGGACGCGTAAATATTGCCGCCAGTTGATAGACGATGGAGAATTGAGCATCCATGGCCAGGTCGTAACCGACTATAAGCAAGAAGTTGAGTTGGCCGATTTGCAATTTCGACTATTCCAAGAGGAATGGACGTACCGCGAGCATGTTTATATTGCGCTGAACAAGCCTGCAGGTATTGAGTGCTCGCGCAAACCTAGTAGTCATCCCGGTGTCATGACTTTGCTGCCTGAACAATTTGACTGGCGCGATGTGCAGGCCATAGGTCGCCTGGATCACGATACCACCGGATTATTATTACTATCCGACGATGGCGCGTTCAATCATGCGATGTCCTCACCTAAGCGGCACGTACCCAAGCTGTATCTTGCAACCACCGCTGAACCCGTTACGCCTGAATTAATCGAGTCTTTGCTCAAAGGTGTCGTTCTGCATGATGAACAACAATCGCTGGCTGCTGTGACTTGCGTAGCCCGGGGTGAATATCAGCTGGAAATCGTAGTGGAGCAGGGCAAATATCACCAAGTCAAACGCATGCTGGCAGCAGCAGGAAACCACTGCTCGGCCTTACAACGTATTGCTATCGGTTCATTAACGCTGGAATCGCTGGAACTTAGCGAAGGTGAATGGTGTTTTCTGCAGCCTGACCAATTAAAACTTCTCTGAAAATTTAAAGACTAAGCTCATGTCAACAGCCAACTCTCACCCTCGCACGGTTATGCGCGTTATACCGGCACTCAATACGTCCGATGGTGCAGGTGTCAGACTCAGACGCAGTATAGGTAGCGGTGAAGACACTCGCCTGGATCCTTTTTTGATGCTGGATGAGTTTTCTTCAGTGAATCCAGGTGACTACATCGCAGGCTTTCCATCCCACCCACATCGTGGTTTTGAAACAGTGACCTACATACTTGATGGTCACATGCGGCATGAAGATCATCTGGGCAATCAAGGTGATTTAAAAAGTGGAGGCGTGCAATGGATGACGGCAGGGCGGGGGATTATTCATTCAGAAATGCCGCAACAAGAAGAAGGGCGCATGCGGGGTTTTCAGCTGTGGATTAACCTGCCAGCAAAAGAAAAAATGAAACCTGCTGGTTATAAAGATATCTTGCCAGAGGAAATTCCAGTAATAACTCTCAACGATGGCGTCATCATCAAATTCATTGCAGGAAATTTGAATGTTGATAATCATATTACTAAGTGTCAGATTGCTTGATTAACGACAGAACCGCTTTACCTTGATGTGCAGCTTCCTGCCGGAACCCGCGTGACGATACCGATAACTCGCGGTCATAGCTCTATGGTTTATCTCTTTGAAGGCACAGTGGATATAGCCGACAGTTCAACTCCGTTTCCTACTCACAGCGGCATGGTATTAAGCGATGGCGACCATGCAACGTTTGTTGCCGGCGTATCGGCCGCACGATTTTTACTACTCGCCGGGCGGCCGCTGAATGAGCCTATCGTTCAGTACGGACCATTTGTAATGAATACCGTCGCAGAAATAGAGCAAGCCATTAATGATTATCAAACGGGTCGTCTGACGTCGGTCTGACGCTCTATGCGAGCGACATGGGCTGAAATTGTGGCATCTATAATCCCTCTGGCTGCTGCATCAAAATCAAAGGGTTTAACCAGCAATTGTGAGTGCTGACCAAAAGCTTCACGCCTTCTGTCATTTTGTAGCAATCGTATAGCGCAATCTGTCCAGGCATCGGCATCTAATTCGCGGATAAACCCATTTTTCCCATCAATAACCAGCTCACCTGCAGCACCAGCGTAGGGTGTAATCAGCACGGGCAAACCAGCAGCGCAGGCTTCGTTAGCTACTACGCCCCACACATCGGCTTTGGTTGGAAATAAAAATAGTTTTGCAGATTGATAGAGGCCCGGCAGTTCTTCTTGCTTGGCAAATCCGCTAAAACCTACCTCAATAAGCCCGCGTAATTCTTGCGCTTGCTTTTGCAGTTCACCCTCCATACTTCCCGAACCCACCATTAGTATGCGTACGCATCGACCTAATCGCTGTGCACAACGTGCGGCTACCTCAAGAGCAAATTCAGGTGATTTAGCTGGTTCTAAGCGTCCACAAAAAATGAAGTCCCATAGTTTTTTTTGTGATGGTGTAGGTTGCGACAGGAAACGGC
>JAULVH010000224.1:0-2753 GCA_032111105.1 Burkholderiaceae bacterium
ATGAGGGCGAAGATTTTTGGCCCAAGCGTTATGCCATCTGGGGGCGCATAGTTGCACAACAGCCAAATCAAATCGCATATGCCATTATTGATGCGAATTCGATTGGTCGTTTTATTCCCACAGAATTTGAGGGTGTGACCGCAGACAGCATAACTGATCTAGCATCAAAACTAGGACTTGATCCGTTGGTTTTAAATCAAACCATTGTCGATTTCAATTCAGCCTGTCGCCGTGGAACTTTTGACCATACAATCTTGGATAATTGCAGTACCGAGGGGCTCACCCCAGCGAAAACCCATTGGGCCACGCCTATTACTACGCCGCCGTTTTATGGCTACCCCCTAAGACCAGGCGTGACATTTACTTATCTAGGCCTAAAAACCGATGAAACAGCAGCAGTGCATTTCAGTAGCAACCCCAGTGATAATTTATTCGTCGCAGGTGGGATCATGGCAGGCAATGTACTGGGCAAAGGTTATATTGCAGGAGTTGGAATGGCAATCAGTACTGCATTTGGGCAAATTGCAGGTGGCAATGCGGCACAGGTCGCGAAAGCTATGCGGCCCTACTAAGGTTTCTGTCGCCACTCTATGCGGGAAGGACTAGTTTAAGAAAAACGGCCTGCAACACGGCGGTTTTTTCGCTCTGCTGCCGCAGGAACTTGAAAGCACCCAGATGAACCGTTGATTGTGAGGGTTCAGTCGATATGAATGACCGGCCGCCCATCGTCTGAGCCTTGCTCCCGAAACCCACAATCGGTCGCTTCATGTTTAGAAAGCCACTTCAATCAACAATATCCATCGTTATTCGGTAGTTCAGATACTACGCAGGCTTATGCGACCGCCGTATCTCTGACTGGCTCGAGAGGCATGGTTAGAGTCACACGAGTCCATTGGCCAACATCAGACTGAATTTCAATTCTGAAATCATTAAAATCACATTCATTCAGGACAAAGCGCAGACCGATGCCACTGCCTGATTGCTTGGTCGTAATGCTCTGACGAGCAAGTAGTTCGCTGATTTTTTCTTTTTCCATTCCGACTCCGTTATCTTCAACGGTACAAATCAACTTATCATTATCGATTGCAAAACAAAGGCAAACACGCGCCTCCTCACGCGAGGACTGGAACTGATCCGACATTTTATCTAGATCCCGCCTGAAAACAGCCGCATCGGCAGCATTCTTGATCAGATTATTCAGAATCAAGAAGACGCTTCCTGAACGTTCACGTACCCCCAGATTTACAAAATCGCCATTTAGATTGAGCTCAAATTTAACACCGGAGATATTTAGATATTTACCAACCAGCATATCGATATCTTCGATAATTTGCCGAACCAAAGTAAGCTGCCTACCTGGCTGATAGCGCAATTGTTTGACAACCATGTCATTGATGCGTCGAATGATTTGCAAACTCCTGCGCACACGTCCAAACTGAATATCATCGAACGATTTTTGATCAATCGTGGCAAACTCAACAATAGTTAATAAATTGCTAATCTCGTGCATCACCGTGCGCATTTGACTCGCAACGATGACCTCTCTTTCCATATTTTCGGCACGGATTTGTTGTTCGATTGCCAAAGCTTCTGTCTTTTTGCGTGTGCTTAGCTCATGCTGCCAATAATTTTCCATGCGATCGAACACAAACAAGATCGCTGCCATAGCCGCCAGGCCCCAAAGCCTCTCGTTTAAGCCGGCAGAGGGATCGATGAAAAAAAACAACACCACACCACTCAAATAGGCCAAAACTACGACTATATTGCGATTTGATGAACGAAACAGCTCGGATTGAGCCGCCAGTAACAATACAGTCCAACCAGGTATTGCGATCGATAGCGGGGGATTCAAGATATAAAATGCTATTGGGTCAACAATCACCAAATTAATGATCCAGCGGAATACATCTGCAGCATCGCTACGTAGTTTTATCTGCATTCGTCGGATCTTGATTGTTTTTTGCGTCTCAGAAAGCCAAGCATTTAACAAAGTAAATGGCACCATAAAAGCGAGCAGCCAATAAACAGCGGGATCGGCTCGAAAAGCAGCCACGTAAAAAATTACCGAAATGGCGCCCATCGCAGGCAGTACGATACGCTTCGCAAACGCCTTGTGAGTGGCCTCCAGATCTTGAGTCGTATCAGCGTTATTCAAATGTTCGGCAGTTTGTTCCCTCGTATTTGAGTGCATCGATACGAGGTTGCAAAAACTTTAAAGCAATTATTCAAAACCAATTCAACATTCTTTTTTTATTGGCTTTTTTAATATCACACAGGCCAAGCATGATAACTTTCGGCATTCGACTACGCCATTTTGACGGAATTTTTCAGAGATCAATTCAGCGCTATCTTGAAGTGAACTAATCAAATAATCCGGGAAAAAATGGTCGTGCACAGTGCGCCGGGACATGCCCAGAGCATCTTCCAGCGCCGCATTCACAAAGCGCAGCCGACCTTGCGCCTGCATCACCGCCACAGGCGTGGCCAGCAGGTCAAAAGACTGAAATCGGTTGGATGTGTTCACGGTGAGCGCGGCGTGCGCGATGTTTGCAGCTGGCTTGGCATTTGGCGTTGCGTCAACTCGCGTTGCAAGCTGTCGATGTCGCGCTCGCTGCGCTCGATCGCTGCCTTGAGGGCGGCCACGCGGTCCAGGTATTTTTGGTGGTTACGGGATTCAGAAGCCCACTTTTCGGGCTCACCGTGGTTGAAATCTTGGCGCAACTGCGCCAGTTGCGCCTGCGCCTTCAACAGCT
>JAULVH010000225.1:0-1939 GCA_032111105.1 Burkholderiaceae bacterium
GCTTGAATGTCTTTCCCCGCGGCATATTTTTTGATGCTCCCGTGGACCATGATGGTGGAGAAGCGGGACAAACTGGGTGTATCGAACTGGATCAAATGCTTGGCGGCGGCTTTGGCTTTGGCACCAGTACGTTGATCATGGGGCAAGCGGGTATTGGCAAATCGTTATTGGCAACTTTATTTGTACGACATGTCCTGGCGTCTGGCCTTCCTGCCTCTGTCTTTCTGTTTGATGAGACGCCGCGAAGTTATCTTTCTAGAGCAGATGCTCTTTGTATGGATCTAAAAGAGTTCTTTGATTCAGAGCTTTTGTCGCTGACGAAAATTGAACCATCCGCCATATCGCCCGGCGATATGATCGCTAGAATTCGCCAAGCGGTTGAGGTGCAGAACACTAAATTGATCGTGATTGACAGCTTAGATGGATATTTTAGTGCCCTGCCAACTGAAAAATTTTTGATGAATCAACTGCACGATCTACTCTCTTATTTGGCTAGTCGCGGCGTTGCAACAATACTCATAACTGCTCAACATGGACTTATCGATCAGAACCTTCGAGATGCCTCAGCTTTTCCAGTAAGTTATCTGGCGGACAATCTGATTTTACTGCGTTTTTTTGAGGCCGCTGGAAAGATGCGTCGCGCAATCGCCGTGATCAAAAGTCGCAGTAGCCCCCATGATCACTACATTCATGAAATGGCTATCGTGGGAGGAGTAGGACTACAAGTTGGCAAGCCTCTGTCGAAATTCCACGGTATTCTCACTGGAAATCCCACTTACATGGGGCCGATTGAGGAACTCCTGCAAGACGCGGGTGGCAATTAATGACGGAGCTTGCTGGTCTTTCGAAAGGTAAAGCTATCGTCTGGGCTGCTTTAGCATTGGATGGTGAGCACACAACCTACGTGCTTAAACAAGCCGGTGTCGAATGTAATGTCATTACTAGCATTGAATCTCTAGAGAGATCGGTTGATGAGCACTCTGGTGTCATTATTGTAGCTGCCGAGCTTTTAACACATGCAGTTATCGCCAGCTTAAAAACAATCATTGCTAAACAAAGACCTTGGTCAGAATTGGCGCTAGTGATCATGGCAGACGAGTCTGGAGCGCAGTTTTATGGCACCTTCATGCGGGAAATCTATGAAGCTTTTCATTTGGTGATTTTTTTATCAAAGCCGTTATTTGTCGATACATTTGTCGAGATTATTAAGGGGGTGCTCCTAGAACATCGTAGGTGCTATGATGTGCGCGTTCTTTTAGAAAGAAACGAACAAGAGTTGGCGTCGAGGCGCATTGCAGAAAAATCCCTGAGGTTGAGCAATCAGCAACTCAGTGCGAGCGAGGCGAAGTTTCGTCGCTTGCTCGATACTGCGAACGAGGGGGTTTTGACCACCGACCATCAAGGCCGTATTGAATATTCCAATCAGCGAATGATTGATATGCTCTTTTATAGTCAGGATGAAATCCAGGGGAAGTTCTTACAGGACATTGTCGCTAAAACCGCTAATAAAATGAGTGTTGTAGAATGGATCAATAAAAAATGCGCTAGTGTTGGCTGAGCTTCAGGCAGCAAAGCATGCAGCTGAGGCTGCGAACCGTGCAAAAAGCACGTTTTTGGCAAATCTTAGCCATGAAATTCGCACTCCAATTTGTGCTATGGTTGGTTTTTCTGAGCTGCTTAATGACCCTCAATTGACAGCTGAGGACCGCATTAGTTACGGCAAGATTATTTCTCGTAACGGCGCCCAATTAGTTGCATTGATCGACGATATTCTCGATCTCTCAAAAATTGAGGCCGGATTTTTGCAAATTGAAAGCGTCAAAACTTCACTGTTGAATTTGCTTGCCGACCTTAGAAGTTCGTTATCAATGAAAGCTTCAGATAAAGGTATTCAGCTTACTATCTCCGCTAACGGGCCTATACCCGATAGCATTCTGAC
>JAULVH010000226.1:0-2044 GCA_032111105.1 Burkholderiaceae bacterium
ACCTGCTTTTTGTCATCGCTGAGATGGGCATTCAAGCCTTTGCTCCAGACGAACACAGGACCATAAGAGGCGTTGCCTTCACGCTTCTCATCTGGCTTACCATAAGAAGTAATCAGATCACTCACTCGTAATGGGTTATCAGGCAGCCAGCGAACTCTAATAAGAGCGAGTCGCTCATCAATCGGTTTATTGAGCTTGTCTCGATACTGATGTATCAGTAATCGTGTAGATCGGCCTTGTACTTGAGGTGGAAGTTTAGCGACGGCTTTTTCTAATTCCATCAGCTTTTTTTTGCGCAGTTCGTCATCATGCTCAAACAATAAAAATACGGTACCGCCACCTTCCGGATTACGCATCTTGCAAAAATACTGATTCGGCTTTAACCAATCTGCTGGCTCTGCGGTCAAGGCAGCCGCAGAGAATCGCTGCTTGACTGTGCTCAGCGGCTCTAGTGGATCAAGACCAAGAAAGGTCTCGCCCAGCGCTAAAGGGCAAGTCAACAGCATTAACAAACATACTAATACAGTGCGCATAACGTTCAATATCTCAATTCGGGTTTTAGCAATAACACCAAGGATGCACTAATTTAAAAATTTACGACGTTCACAATATTTTAGACAAAGGCTTCGCCCCGAACTGACTCAGCTAAACTCCGCGAAACGCCGCATGACCGTGCTGACTCACCATAGTTTAGAAGGTTTCTGAAATACCTACGTAAAATATGCGCATGATCACACTCAACCCCGCCATAATTTCAGCCTTGCTGGCTGCCGGATTATTTGGCGCCAGTACGCCACTTGCCAAATTATTGGTAGGCGACGTACCTCCACTGCTGCTCGGTGGCCTATTGTATTTTGGTAGTGGCATAGGCTTGGGATTAGCGCGTTTAGTTCGCGACCGAGGCTGGTCCAACGTCTCTTTGAGTGCGAGTGAATGGCGCTGGCTTTTGCTAGCCATACTGAGTGGTGGCATAGTCGGCCCAGTATTGCTGATGGTTGGGTTACAAACTGTGTTGGCGTCCACGGCGTCACTCATGCTCAACTTAGAGGGTGTATTAACTGCCCTGCTCGCCTGGGTCGTGTTTCGTGAACACACGGATCGCCGGGTAGTCTTGGGCATGGTGGCCATTATTGCCGGCGGTATTTTATTGGCCCTGCCAGATCAATTAACACCGCAAACTGACATCATCGGCCCTCTCGCTGTTGCTACTGCCTGCCTATGCTGGGCCATCGATAACAATCTGACTCGTAAGGTCGCTACCACTGATGCGCTTTTCATAGCCAGCAGTAAAGGGCTGGTAGCAGGCATCATCAATTGCTCATTGGCGTTGGTGCTAGGGCAGCACCTTCCAGATATTTCCGTTATTTTTGCAACCATGAGCTTAGGCTTAGCAGGTTACGGTGCAAGTTTGGTGTTGTTCGTACTTGCATTGCGTGGATTAGGTACTGCGCGCACTGGCGCATATTTTTCTACTGCTCCTTTTATAGGAGCGGCACTCGCCTTGATGATGGGTGAATCTACTGGCCCGTTTTTCTGGTGGGCTAGCGCACTGATGTGTGCTGGCGTCTGGCTACACCTGACCGAGACACATGCACACGATCATGTGCATGAACCCCTAGCGCATGAACACACTCATAGTCACGACGAACATCATCAGCACGAGCACGATTTTGAGTGGGACGGTGTCGAACCTCATACTCACTTTCATCGTCATACAGCAATCACACACACGCATCCACATTTTCCTGACATACACCACCGCCACACTCATTGAAATGGTGGCACCGAAAATATAGGTAAAAAATTTAGTGCAAATGATCAGCTAAAAAATCCATTAAGACTCTGACGCGATGCGGTACCTGTCGATTACTGGGCAACATGGCGTAGATACCCAGCTCTGGTAGTGCAAAGTCCGCCAGGATGGTCACCACTTTTTCAGATTGCAGCGCTTTCTCAATAATGAAATCTGGCTGCAGCGCGATACCTAATCCTCGCTCAACTGCATCGTTGAGTGCTTCGCCATTATTTGAATGTATGCGTGCGC
>JAULVH010000226.1:2054-6698 GCA_032111105.1 Burkholderiaceae bacterium
CTTCAAATGACCACGTCAGTTTAGATTCGGCCGTGGTTGTGTAGCTCAAACACTCATGATGAACTAACTCGGACGGATGACGCGGTGTTCCATGTTCTGCAAGGTAGTCGGGTGATGCAACCGCACTCATTAGGCTAGTGCCTAGTCGCCGTGCAATTTCAGTGGCACCCAGACGCGACGTGATTCGAATCGAAAGATCGATCGCTTCTTCGATCAGATTCACTCGCCGGTCGGTGTAATCCATATCCAGCTGCACTTCAGGATAGCGACGGGCAAACTCCATTAGTAGTGGCGCAACCCGCATCAACCCATACGTCAACGGCAAACTGATACGTATCATGCCGCGCGGGGTTTGCCGTTCCTCGGCAACTCCCGTCTCGGCCGCCTCAACTAAGTTGAGAATGACCCGGCACTTCTCAAGGTAAGCCGCACCCGCTGAGGTCAACATCAAACGACGGGTACTGCGCACCATCAGCTTGATGCCCAGATGCTGCTCAAGAGCTGCGATCTGACGAGTAACGGCTGAGCGTGCCAACCCCATTTGCTGGGCAACAGCGGAAAAGCTGCTTAGTTCAGCTACGCGAACAAACATGTGCATAGCTTGTAGCCTGTCCATTGTTGCTCCAAATAGAATAAATATTTGCTGATTGTCCCCTATTTAATATCAAGCGAACAGTCTAAAGTCGGGTCCTGAGAACAGCCTCGATAGCGCGTATCAAAATGAAAACTCATTTACCTACTTTGTTTGTCCCGCATGGCGCGCCCACCTTTGCTCTGCGGCCCGGCGCTGCGGGCGCGGCTATGACTGAAGCAGCCGGCAGACTGCCACGACCACGCGCGATTGTTATCATCAGCCCGCACTGGGATACAGAGCTACCTACCGTAGGTAATGCAGAACGGCTATCAACCATTCATGATTTTTATGGCTTTCCGCAGGAGCTTTATGAATTGAACTATCCCGCAACCGGCTGCCCCGAAGGTGCGCATGAAGTTGCAGCTGCAATTTCTGCGGCCGGATTGCCGGTGCGTGAAGTTGCTTCAAAAGGTTTGGATCATGGCGCATGGGTACCGCTGCGACTGATGTACCCTGATGCAGATATACCGGTTATACCGGTGTCATTACAAAGTCATGCCGGTGTGGCACAAGCCTATAAGTTAGGTCAGGCACTCGCGCCCCTGGTGGAAAAAGATTTTCTAATCATGGGCTCTGGAAATATCACGCATAACCTGGGCGACTATATGATCGCTCGTCAAAATGGCGGGCAAACACCAAGCTATGTACGTGATTTTCCTCAATGGATGGCCGCACGTCTTCAGGATGGCGATGTAGATTCATTACTGCACTACCGCGAATTAGCACCTGAAGCAAAAAAAGCCCATCCAACAGACGAACATTTATTGCCTTTGTATGTCGCATTAGGCGCAGCAGGCGCAGGCGCAGAGGTAGTGCGGCTGCATGCGGGCATCAGTGACTACGTGCTTGCTATGGATGCGTATGCATTCTCACCCAAACATTAATTTCTGAGGATTTCATGTCAGATTCATCGCATTACACCCGTACTGCAAAAACACTGCACTGGCTTATGTCACTGGTGATTTTTAGTTTGCTGATACTGGGGTTTTATATGAGTGACTTGCCGCTCTCACCCGAAAAACTCAAACTTTATTCATGGCATAAGTGGGCAGGCGTTAGTCTATTTTTATTAGCCGTTATACGGCTCGGATGGCGCATCACCCACACGCCGCCTGCTATGCCGGTACAGATGCCGCAGCTGCAGCGTAAAGCAGCGGTTGGTTTTCATTTCATACTGTACCTGTTGATGTTCATCATCCCTTTATCAGGATGGTTGATGAGTTCAGCCAAAGGCTACCAGACTGTCTGGTTTGGTGTATTACCCCTACCCGACCTGATACCTAAAAATAAAGAGGTCGGCGATATCTTGCAACAGCTGCATGAAGCACTCAATATAGTACTGATAGGTATTGTAGTCATTCATGTGGTTGCAGCTCTTAAACATCATTTTGTAGACAAAGACGATGTGCTCAAGCAAATGCTTCCATCCAAGAGGCAAGCCGTAACTGAAGAAAATAATTAATTTTCACCCTGAAATCCAGCAGCACCGTAGTAACTAAATAAACCTCACTCAACAACACGGAGATTCATCAATGCACAATATGAAAAAACTTTTTTCTATCCTCTTTATTACAACGGCAGCGGCATCAAATGCTTTCGCAGCGGCTGATTCCTATGCGATTGATAACTCGCATACATTTCCACGTTTTTCATACAGCCACCTTGGTTTCTCGACTCAGCTTTCACGTTTTAACAAAACAACTGGCAAGGTCATGTTCGACAAGGCTGCAAAAACAGGCCAGGTAGATATCACTATCGACACCACATCGGTTGATACAGGTTCGTCACTGTTTAATGAGCACATACAAGCTGAAGACTTTTTGAATACCGCCAAATTTCCAACGGCCACATTCAAATCAACTAAAGTAATTTTTAACGGCGATAAGCTATCTGAAATTCAAGGTAACTTAACACTCAAAGGTGTTACCAAGCCAGTGACTCTGACAGTCACTTCATTTCAGGCCATACCTCACCCAATGGCTAAGAAAGACGCTATCGGCGCCAATGCATTTACTATGATCAAACGTACAGAGTTTGGCATGGGCAAATACGCGCCTAACGTCAGCGACGAAGTACGTATCGATATCGCCATCGAAGCCATTAAAGAGTAAGTTGACTGATCGATTGCAGTTCATCTGATCAATCAATAAAAAACCTCCATGCGCAAAAGCGTATGGAGGTTTTTTCATGCGCTACATATTCATCAGCACGCAGTCATCATACAGAACAATTTTAGATATCGACAGCTGCTTGCTTTACGGCCTCAACCAAACTACCTGCATAATTTTCTATCGAGATTTCATTGACTACGCCTGCTCGTTGAAGCTTGGCTAGTACACGAGCGTTAGCCTCACACAAAATTACCCGAATACCGCGCTGATGTAATTTGTGTATGACCTCTTCCAGCACTTGTATACCCGTTATATCCATAAAGGGAACACGGCGCAGACGAATAATGAGTGAGTCTGGCTCCATCTGCGTTTGAACCAACGCACGCTCAAAATTTTCTACAGCACCAAAGAACATAGGACCGGCAATCTCGTACACCAACAACCCCTTGGGTAATTTTTCAATACCATGGCGCGCTAACTCTGTATGAAGTTCAGTTTCATCAACGGGCAGTGTTTCGACTGCATCGGACATGCGACGCAGAAAATGTAGTATCGCCAAAATCATGCCGACATTGACCGCGACTACTAAATCTGCAAATACCGTCAGTACAAACGTAATAACTAAAATCCAACGATCAGCCATCGGTGCAGTTTTAAGCAGATGGGCAAAGTGCTTAGCCTCGCTCATATTCCAAGCCACCACAAACAAAATAGCGGCCAGAACAGCTAACGGTATACCTGATGCCAGTGGCGCCAGAAACAGCAGCACCGCAATCAATGTCAGTGCATGGATAATGCCCGCCAATGGACTCGTGGCTCCGTTACGAATATTCGTCGCCGTCCGCGCAATCGCCCCTGTAGCAGCGAACCCACCAAAAAATGGCACCACCATATTTGCTAAACCCTGACCTATCAATTCCTGATTCGAATCATGTTTAGTGCCCGACATACCGTCGGCAACTACCGATGAAAGCAATGCTTCAATGGAGCCCAACATGGCAATCGTAAATGCAGGTCCTATCAGGGCAATCACTTGCGGCACTGATATGGTTAGCAGCTCAAAGGTAGGCAGGCCGGTAGGTATGGCACCAAAGGCCGAGCCTATGGTAGCTACATCAGGTAATTGCAAAACCATCTGCAATAGCGTGACCGCTATCATGGCCACCAATGGCCCGGGTATACGGGTAAAGAGTTTTATTTTGGGTGTGAGTAAAACCAGCAGCAAACCCAGCAGCGCCAGACTCAGCGTTGGAAAATGCGTGCTTGGTAGTGATTGAACTAAGTGCCAGAGTTTTTCATGAAAATGCTCACCCGCAGGTTTGGGCACACCGAAAAACTCACTCCATTGACTGACGAAAATAATGACGCCTATGCCGGCGGTAAATCCCACCACAACCGGTGCCGGGATGAATTTAATCACGCCGCCCATACGGGCTAAACCCATAAGCACCAACATCAGACCCGCCATCAGTGTGGCCACCTGCAAACCGGCTACGCCATACTTTGCAGTGATGCCTGCCAATATGGCGATGAAAGCACCGGTCGGCCCGGCGATCTGTACTCGGCTTCCACCTAAAACAGAAATCAAACCGCCGCCTATGATGGCGGTATAAATGCCCTGCTCAGGTCGCGCGCCTGATGCAATCGCAAACGCCATCGCCAAGGGTAAAGCGACGATACCAACTACCAGCCCTGCAATGATATTAGGCAGCCAATGCGCGCGGGCAAACAGACCCGCACGATGTGCTTCCAGTGCGGCGATCATTGATTTACTCCTTGGCTCATGGATGTAGAGCCTCGCTAAGAGCGCAATAACGTAGGTACTTAGCTACGCATACCGCAGACCAGCTGCATAAGATGTTGATTCTGTGTGCCCTCAATAACCGGACGCCAATTATC
>JAULVH010000226.1:6708-9700 GCA_032111105.1 Burkholderiaceae bacterium
AAATTCACCCTGCAAATTACGAAACTGAGCGATTTTGCAATCGTATTCTTTATGCGAACGATTAGACAACACACCATTGAGCGGAAAGCTGTAGCTCAACATCTCCCACACAGTCACGCGGCTACCACTGGTAATGATAGTTTTGTCGTCATAATAAAATTCAGCTTTGCCATTGTCGCCATAGAGTACCCATCCTGCATGGGAGCTGGTAACGACTAAACTCAATAAGAGTACTACTCCTAGCCTGACTATCATCACGCATCCTTCTCTTCTTGGTGACGTGAAGCACGCCTAAGTGCCCAGTATAAATATCCGGTAGCAATCACGACTGCAAATGCATAAGCGGCTATCGTCAACGCCCAACCGTCGAGGCCCGCTTTAGGCCCCAGCACATGACGAAAGATCAGATACAAAAAGAAAGCCAGTAAAAAATAGCGGATTTTCTGCTGACGCGTCATAGAATCAGCGCCAGTATCATCACAATGAATTTACAAAAGCAATCAAGTCATCGCGCTCAGCTTTAGTCAAGCCTACAAATAAATCACGAGACGTTTTTGCTTCACCACCATGCCAGAGTATCGCCTCAAGTACATTGCGCGCGCGCCCGTCATGTAAAAGATTCGTACTGCCATTAACCTGCTCTGATAAACCGATACCCCATAAAGGTGCTGTGCGCCAGTCGCGTGGACCTGCCTTGAAATCTGGACGACCATCAGCCAGGCCCGGCCCCATATCATGCAGCAGCAAATCAGTATAGGGACGGAAAGTGCGTTTTGAAAGCGCTGGCAACAATGGATAGTCTCCAGTGCGCAACTCAGGTATGTGGCATTGCGCGCAACGTGCCTGATCGAATAATTTCTCGCCACGTTTAACGTTTTCACTTTCCTGATTACGCGGAGCTGGCGCATCGAGTGCAACCTGCCAGAAATGCAGTTCGTCCCACGCATAATCTAATAACTCGGGACGATTTCCCGGTGGCATAGCGCGGCAATCTTTTTGTATGGGTGGACAATTTTCTTCGATATAGAGTGACGAGGTAACACCCATATCTCCATGAAACGCAGCCGCAATTTGCTGACGCACACTGGGTTGATTTGCTTTCCAGCCGAATCGTCCGAGTGCAACACGTTTGTTAATATCGTCGCGCACGTAGTTCGGTCGGCCATTCAGACCTTGCGACTGCTGAAGTTTGGACAGCGCGAGTATGTCTTCTTCTGTTACTGCCTCCAGAAAACCCATCCCAAACACGACCTGCGTATTGCGCAGTGAAGTCATCACCGACTCATCGATAGGTCCAAAGTTGAGCTTCTCCAGTCTAACCTTGGGCTTACGTATTTCAACTTTTTCACCATCGGGCAACGCCGCTATTTCGGTTAGCCAGTCAATAAATAAATCCGCTTCACCGGGTTTGAGATTTTCTTTTAAGCCGACATTAACGCCAAAGACTTGCAACTGGTCGCCATAATTAGGATGTGGGTTAGGACCACCATCAGGACCCTCACCCGGTATCGATAACCTGAGTAGCTGTTGAAACGGAACGACACTGGCATTATCGAAAGTGCGTCCGCGTCCCGCCTGCGAATGACAGCCTACGCAGGAGTTCGCTAAAAAAGTGGGCCCCAAACCCCATTCACCGCCGAGCAGAGGAAACACTACCCATGGGGCCTTGAATTGCTTTTCACCTGTTTTAAATTTTTGCAATTGCGAATGGCTAAGACCTTTAATCGGCTGCATATACACCGCCGTCGGATCTATAGGTTTCTCGCTCGAGCGTATCACTTGTGTGGCCGCTGTTCCCGCTATGCTTAATGCAGCCGTTGCCAGCACCATTACCAGCGTACGTCGTGCCACTGATAGACGCAGAAATAAATAAGCTTCACTGATGCGCCGCATTACACTCCCCCTCGTCTCACCGTTGCGGTATCAATCAAAGATCACGTGCCAACCTAAAACCTGTTTGATAATTACGCATGCCTTCAATTTCAGAATAGCGGTAAGCAGCGCGCGCTGTCGATGGACCATCTAACCAAGCGCCACCGCGTACGACGCGCTTTTCGCACACGCCATCGTGCTTGCGAACAGAACCATCGTCTGGCGCACCAACATACCCGGCCTGATGGCAATCATCTACCCACTCGCGTACATTGCCCATCATATCGTGTAAACCAAAGGCGTTGGCTTTGTACTTACCAACCTCATTATTTTCAGCTGCACCATCGTCACACAATACATGCGACCAGACATAATTGGGATGGGCTTTTTTTCCTGATTCATCATGTAGATTAGCGAATTCACAGCTCTTAGATTTACTTTCATTCCCGCCCCAATACCAGGCCGTTTGGGTACCACCACGTGCCGCATATTCGAATTCAGATTCACTCAGAAGACGATAACTCTTTCCTGTTTTTGCCGACAGCCATGCTGCATAAGCTTTAGCCTCAGGCCAGGCGATATTCACTGCAGGAAATTGACCACGACCGAAACCCGCATCATCAGCCTTAGGGCATTTACCGTCGGCGACACAGACATCCCATTGCGCAAAAGTGGTTTCAAATTTTGACACAGCCAAGGGCCGAGTTATGGTCACTTTACGTTGAGGTTTTTCATCTACGTGCCCGCTTTCCACCTTATCCGAACCCTGAATAAACTCCCCGGCAGGAAGTACCACCATCTCAGGACATTGAGGGCAATCGGTGAAGACGCTGCCAGCTGCTCTATCCTCGGAATAGGCAGTCGGTATAAAAGTGATCATACCGAGTAGCGCAGAAGCCATAAATAGGAAGGAAAAATTTTTTGATAATTTTACAATTTTCATTATGTTTTCAAATTTAATAATTAACTGTTATTAAGTTTTTTATGTAAAAAAACGGTTGGTCTAAAGTAGGTCACCAAAAATAAAAAAGCCGGCAGCGCGAAGCTGCCGGCAAACTATCTAGAGACAAATGACTACCTCTTTCACGTCAAAAAAGCAGCAGCAATGAGTGTTTATTCG
>JAULVH010000227.1:0-513 GCA_032111105.1 Burkholderiaceae bacterium
GCTTGTTTCAGCGTCACCGTTTGTCCTGGTCGTATGCCTGCAGCATAGACCTGCGGCACATTGACATACACACGCAAAGGATTCATTTGCGTCAAAACAAATAAGGGGCGAGCCGCGCTAGAACCTGCATCGATCAAATCACCTACGTTGACATTACGCTTGGTAATCACACCTGAGAACGGCGCCACAATTCGGGTATATGACAGCACATCTTTGAGTCGTTGAATATTAGCGTCGACTGCGCCAAGGTTGGCTACTGCCTGCTCATACATGCTTCGACGCTCGTCGTATTCTTGTTGTGATACAGCGCGCTGATCCAACAGGCCTTTCCAGCGATCGACGGTCACTTTTGCTAAATTAACGGCAGATACTGATTGCTGACGAGCGGCTACTGCTTGCGCTAATTGCTGCTGGGTTTCAGGACTATTAATTTCTGCCAGCAGTTCACCTTTAGTGACTGAGCTGCCTATGTCTTTAGTCCAACGTACAAGGTAGCCACTGGCGCGCGAAGAA
>JAULVH010000227.1:523-4267 GCA_032111105.1 Burkholderiaceae bacterium
CCGGGTAACGAGATCATTTGATCTGTATTACCCGGTTCAGGGTGGGTTACGCTGGCGTAGTGCTTGCCTTGATTTTTAGTATCCGCTGCCAATGCCTGAGTCACCGATTTTTGACGCATCATCGTCATAGCGGCGCTAACCAAGAGCACCAGCAGTAAGAGCAAAAAGCTCAGGCGTAATCGTCGCCAGGTCCGAACACGGCGTATTTCTTTGTGACCTGTACCGTGTATTGCGAGGGAAGCGTGACGTGCTTTAGTCATCTCTTAAATCCTTCGTGCAGAAGCAGTGGTGGCAGCAGCGCGTTGGCGCCTTGCGATAAAACGGTGAGCCGATGCAAATACGATCGGTACAAAAAACAGCGTAGAAATAGTTGCGAATATCAATCCACCAATCACGGCACGGCCTAGCGGCGCATTCTGCTCAGACCCCTCGCCTGCGCCAAATGCCATAGGCAACATACCAATGATCATTGCCGAAGCAGTCATCAACACAGGACGAATACGGGTGGAGCCTGCTTCCAGCGCAGCAGATAAAGGTTGTACACCGGCGCGCAAACGTTGAAGAGCAAACGAGACCAGCAAAATACTATTAGCTGTTGCTACGCCCATCGTCATGATCGCACCTGTTAACGCAGGAACGCTTAAGTGTGTGCCTGTTAAAAACAGCATCCATGCAATGCCCGCCAAAGCAGCAGGCAAGGCGCTAATGATAATGAGGGGGTCTAACCAGCTCTGGAAATTTACGACGATAAGCAAGTACACCAGAATGATGGCGCCAGCCAAACCTATCAACAAACCTGTGTAGGAAGATTTCATGGTGTTGACTTGGCCACGCAAAGAAAGCTTGTGCCCTTTTTTCAGCTGTGGCTGCATCTCTTCTACGTCTTTATTAATTAACTTAACGACGCTGCCAAAATCACTGCCATGCACGCTGACATAAATATCGACCACAGGCGTGATGTCATATTCAGAAACAACGGCTGGTTGAACGGTGGGAGATACTTGAACCAAGTTGCCTAATAACTGAGGAGTGCCACCACCGGGAGGTGAAACGGGTGTGCGCAGTAAAGAATCAAGCGTATCGATTTTGTATTGCGGAGATTGAACCAATACGTTGTAGACCACACTGTTACTGGGGTTCACCCAGAATGCAGGTTGTGTCTGGAAACTGCCTGCAAGTGAAACCAAAACGTTTTGAGCAACGTTAGCTGCTGACATATTCAACTGCTGTAGCGCGGTTCTGTCGGCCTCCAGCGCGATGGTTGGCTGATCCAGTCGCTGATGAATATGTACGTCAACTGTGCCAGGAATTTTTTCTATTTTTTTGAGTAGTTCTTTCGCCAGTGCGTAATTGGCGTTGATATCTTTACCTGAAAATTGAATATCGATCGGTGCTTGCGATCCAAAATTCAAAATCTGCGAAATGATATCTGGCGGCTGGAAATAAAACTCCGTACCAGGGAAACGCTTAGGTAACTCGGTGCGCAACAGAGCAACGTGCTTGGAGGTGGCTGTGTGTTCGCGCTTGAGTGAAATGAGTAGTTCGCAATCGATAACACCAAACGTTCCTGCGTTGTTATACGACATGTTCATACTACTAATTGTGACGCCTATGTTTTCTAGTACGGTATCTAATTGTTCTGGTGGTATCAGGTCGCGTATTTCTTTTTCTACCTGATCAGCTAATCGTGCTGTTTCTTCAATTCGGGTTCCGGTTGGAGCACGCATGTGCAAACGAATCTGCCCCGCATCTACCTCTGGGAAAAAATCTTCGCCCAAAACAAAGAACAGTCCGCACGAGGCCACGCAAAAACTTAAAAATAATGTTGAAAATACTCTGCGGCGTACTAGCAAAACACTTAACGCGGAAAGATACGACGCACGCATGCGCTCAAATGCTCTATCAAAACTTACATGGATGCGTTTGAAAAAACCAGGCTCACCGCTTTCTTGGTGTGCCTGATGCTTCATCATCATCAGCGCCATGGTGGGCACCAAGGTACGAGACAAAAAGTACGATGCCAGCATGGCAAACACGACCGCTTCAGCCAGCGGCACAAACAGGTAGCGCGCAACGCCCGTTAAGAAAAACATAGGCAAAAACACGATACAAATACACAGCGTAGAAACGAGTGCGGGCACTGCTATTTCACTGGCACCATCAAAAATCGCGTTATAAAGATCTTTGCCCAGATGCAGGTGTCGCTCAATGTTTTCAATCGTTACCGTAGCATCGTCGACCAAAATACCAATTGCCAAAGTCAATCCACCCAGGGTCATCAAGTTGATGGTTTCACCTAAGGCATGCAATGCAATGATGGAGCTGAGTATCGATAAAGGAATCGATACAGCAATGATGCAGGTGCTGCGCCAGCTACCAAGAAAAAGCAAAATCAGCGCTGCTGTCAGACACGATGCAATGATTGCCTCATGCACCACGCTATCGATGGCGGCTCTAACGAACATTGATTGATCAAACATCGTCGTGATGTTCAATCCATCGGGTGCGCCTTTCATAATCTCGGCTACACGCGCTTTAACGTTATCAACAATCGTGAGCGTGGATTCTGGACCGCTCTTCATCACGGTCAACAACACGCCCCGCTCACCGTTTTTCTTTACGATGTTTTGCTGCGGCTGAAAACCATCACGAACGTGCGCTACTTCGCGCAAGTACGTAGTAGAACCATTAATGGTTTTTACAGGAATCTGATTTAGGCCTTCTATGCTGTCGGGCGAGCCATTCAAACGTACGGAATGCTCAAGTTCATTGAGCTTGATAGTGCCCGTTGGAAGAATCAGGTTCTGACTATTAACTGCATTCACAACATCGGCCGGTGACAAGCCTTTAGCCAGTAACGCTTCGGTATCCAAGTCTACGGATACCACACGAAATTTTCCGCCGTAGGGATACGGCACAGCCACACCCGGGATAGTAATTAACTGTGTACGTACTTGATTGATGGCTACGTCATTTAACTGCTGCTCTGACATGAGCGGGCTCGACAAACCCACCTGAACGACGGGCACGCTGGAAGCTGAGTACGTAATGATGAGTGGCGGCACGGTGCCTGGCGGCAGTGTGCGCAGCATGAATTGGCTAATTGAAGTGATCTGCGATATGGCCGTTGAAATATTTACATTCGGATGAAAAAAAACTTTAACAACCGCGAGGCCATTCATGGACTGCGATTCAAGATGCTCAATGTCGTTAACCGTTGTCGTCAGCGCTTTTTCATACGGACTGACGATGCGCTCACGCATATCCTTAGGTGGCATGCCGGTGTAGTTCCACACCACACTGACTACAGGAATCTTAATATCAGGAAGAATGTCGGTGGGCGTCGAGCGCAACACAAAAGGTGTCGACAACAGGATCATCAACGCCATCACCAGATAGGTGTAAGGACGCCTAAGCGCAATATCGACAAGCCACATAGAAAATGCCCGGAGAGGAGCAGCGGATAAACGGAGGAAGGCCCCGGAATCGTGCTTTTTTAGTTAGTTTTGTTGATTATTGCACGACTGTACTATTTCGACTTAAAAATACGTTTAGGCGGACTTTGCTGTTTTAGCTCAGTCCGCTCAGGGGATATAAGAGATCAATCAGAGGCCTGACAAACTCCTTACAACCCAGGATAGTTATGATTTTTAGCAGTTTTCCAGACCAAATGCCGTGTGCAATGCACGAACAGCAAGCTCGGTGTATTTCTCATCCATCAGCACCGAGATTTTGATCTCTGAC
>JAULVH010000228.1:0-2818 GCA_032111105.1 Burkholderiaceae bacterium
CAGATTTTCCCGCGCCCAGTCCGACGCAACATCCGGCATATACTGCAAACCGTGCAATAGGAGGGCGGCAATGAGCGCCATCGCCAGATTAATCAGCGGCCCAGCGGCGGCGACAATCGCCATATCACGCCGAGGCGAGCGCAGGTAGCGCATATCCACCGGCACGGCTTTAGCCCAGCCAAAGAAAAAATTCGATCCCAACATACCTGTGGGAGCCATGATAGAAATTCCAGCGGCAGCACTCACACTGCCCTTGTTTATCAAGCGCTTGAATTTTCTATCAATAGGCACTAACGATCTGATTCAATATACGTTGGCGATAGACCGCGTTGATCATGAAGTCGCACACCTCTACAATCCTTTGCACCCCGCAGTTTTGTATTTGCTGAGCACGACCATTGCAGCAGGTGCTAAAGCCGGTATACCCGTGGCCGTATGTGGAGAAGTTGCTGGCGATACCAAGCTCACGCGTTTGTTGTTGGGCATGGGTCTGCGCGAGTTTTCTATGCATCCTGCGCAGCTATTGTCTGTTAAGCAGGAAATCTTGAACTCCGACCTGGATCAGATCGATCCCCAGGTGAAGAAAATCCTGAAGACCTATGAGTCCGCCGCCATTGCTGAAGGAGTGGAGCGGCTCAGAGCGTTATAAAAGCCAGTGGCGCCATGGCGTTTGACGCTGGCCACTGACTTCGCTATCCTTGCAGTTATCGCGCCGATTTGACCTTAGCTTGCGGGCGCACGGGGAAACCCAAACAAATACGGCTAAAGCGAGCTCGAATCGATGGATTAAATTGAGCCCGACTAGCCTAGCGCTTTCGGGCTTTTTTGTTTTGTGCGGCAGGTGTAGATAAGTTATTGCGTGCCGCACGGCGGATCTAACCCATTGCAGCTAATTTTTTTGAGTGCTTGTTTATTATATTTATGCGATCTATAGGCGTAGTTACTCCCCAGTCCATGCACTTTGCACAGCCCTTGCCTTTGCAGAGTGGAGCAACGCTTGCCGATTACACCTTGGTATACGAGACCTATGGCGAATTGAACGCAGATAAATCCAATGCTGTTTTAGTTTGCCATGCACTCAATGCATCACATCACGTCGCGGGTGTGTACGAAGGCCAACCTAAAAATATAGGTTGGTGGGACAACATGGTCGGCCCGGGCAAACCGCTCGATACAGATCGATTTTTCGTCATTGGTGTGAATAATCTGGGTTCGTGTTTTGGCTCTACCGGCCCTATGAGTGCCAATCCTGCGACAGGCAAACCCTATGGGGCTTCGTTTCCCGTCGTGACTGTAGAAGATTGGGTACACGCACAAGCTCGTTTAGCAGATCAGCTGGGCATATATCAGTTTGCTGCTGTGATGGGAGGCTCCTTGGGTGGCATGCAGGCACTTTCCTGGAGCATGCTGTATCCGGACAGAATAGCTAATTGCTTAGTGGTCGCTTCAACACCAAGACTAAGCGCACAAAACATTGCATTTAACGACGTCGCCCGACAAGCCATACTGACCGACCCTGATTATCACGAGGGTGATTATTATGCCCACGGCGTTGTGCCGCGCAGTGGTTTGCGAGTCGCGCGCATGATAGGTCACATTACGTATTTGTCAGACGACGACATGGCAGAAAAATTTGGTCGTGATTTGCGCGGCGCAGATTACCAGTTTGGTTATGGTGTTGATTTCGAGATCGAATCCTATCTGCGCTATCAGGGGGATAAGTTTTCTGAATATTTTGACGCCAACACCTATTTATTGATCACCAAAGCATTGGATTATTTTGATCCTGCGCGTGCATACAATGGTGATCTTGCTGCAGCACTGGCCAATACGCAGGCAGAATTTTTACTTGTTTCGTTTACCACCGACTGGCGCTTTACGCCTGAGCGTAGCCGAGAAATAGTTCAAGCACTGGTTAGAAATGACAGGCGCCTGACCTATGCCGAGATTGATGCCCCGCATGGCCATGATGCATTTTTGCTCGACGATCATCGCTACATGAACGTAGTGCGTGCGTACTACGAAAAAATATGGGGGCGGATTACCCGTCATCAGAGCGAGCTGCAAAGGAAGGCAGCATGATTACCGAGCGCTTTACTGGTTTGCGAGCTGACCTGGCATTCATTGCGCGCTGGGTAGCACCGGAGTCCCGTGTTTTGGATCTCGGCTGTGGTGATGGTGCAATGATGGAATACCTGCAGGTAGACAAGCACTGCACCGGTTATGGAGTCGAGATTGATGATGCGCCGATACCCCGTTGTGTGCAGCGGGGCGTATCGGTCATACAGCAAGATATAGAAAGTGGATTGGCGATGTTTTCCGATGCCGCTTTTGATACGGTGTTATGTCTTTCTGCTTTGCAGATGATGAAAAACGTCGAAGGTGTGTTGCGTGACATTACGCGCGTAGGACAAGAGGCGATCGTATCGTTTCCTAATTTTGCGCATTGGCCGCATCGCCTCGCTTTGCTAACAGGCCACATGCCTGTCTCCGAGAGTTTGCCCTATGCCTGGTACGACACTCCTAATCTTCGTTGCGCCACCATCAGTGATTTTGAAGAATTGGCTGATGAAGTTGGTTTGAATGTGCTTGAGTGCGTAGCGCTTAAAGACGATGGGTCGCCGGTGACGTTTTTGCCGAATTGGCGCGGCAGTCTTGCGGTGTTTCGCTTGCGTAAAAAATAAACTCTACTGATTGTGAATGATGGAATGAACCAACCCTTAGCAGCCACCGAGCCGAAAGTGACAGGTTGGCGCCATTACTTTAATCGACGCATGATGATTTGCGTGATGTTTGGTTTCACATCCGGCTTACCACT
>JAULVH010000229.1:0-7173 GCA_032111105.1 Burkholderiaceae bacterium
ACAATGCAGCAGCGGTGCAGGAACGCTCTAATAAACTCAAGGAAATCGCTGAGCAGTTTGGCGCAAATTACCTGACCCGCGCACTGAATGAAGATGCCAAGGCGGGCAATCTCAACAATGCCTTGCAGTACACCAGTGGTGAATTATTAGTTATTCTCGATTGCGATCATGTACCCGCCGAGGACTTCATCGAGCAGACTGTCGGCTTCTTTCTGGCTGACCCTAAATTATTTCTGCTGCAAACCCCGCATAATTTTGTCAATGCAGATCCGGTCGAACGCAATCTCTCTACTTATGAAACGTCCCCTGGTGAGAATGAGCTGTTTTACGGCGTCATGCAGCCGGGTATGGATGCATGGGGATCGACTTTCTTCTGTGGCTCGGCTGCGGTACTGCGTCGCAGTGTGGTTGATGAAATTGGTGGAATTGCCAGCGAGACCATTACCGAAGACGCCGAAACGACGCTCAATGCGCTTGCACTGGGTTACACCACGGCTTACTTTAACAAGCCACTAGTGTCAGGTCTGCAGCCCGAAACTTTTTCTGGTTTTCTGGCGCAAAGGGTGCGCTGGAGTCAGGGCATGTTGCAGATTTTTCTTTTGAAAAATCCATGGGCTATGCACGGATTAACGGTAGCTCAACGCATTCTGTTTACGAATTTTTCTTTGTTCTGGGGGTTCTCCGTATCGCGCATGCTGTTGCTACTTGTGCCGCCGCTTTACCTTATTTTTTTCATTCAGCTACTCGATGCCCCTGTCACCGATGTTTTAATTTTTGGTGCGCCGAGTTTGTTAGGCTCCATGATCATTACGCAATATTTATTTGGCCGGGTGCGCTGGCCGTTTGTTTCGCAGATCTATGAAGTGATTCAATCTTTCTATGTAAGCCGAGGTATTTTTCAGGTGCTAATGAATCCTCGCAAACCGACATTTCAGGTAACGCCAAAGGGTGAGGTGCTACAAGAGGATTTCATTTCTGCATTTGCCAGACCTTTTTATATTGTTTTATTTTTCAATGTCGCTTCCATCGGTGCCGGCATTTACCGCTTGCTGACGGATCCCTCAAATCATAGTGCCTTGTATCTGGTTGGTTTTTGGGCTGCGTTTGATTTCTTTTTATTGTTGTGCGCGCTGGGTATTACTTTTGAAAAAAGACAGCGTCGCTCTGAACCACGATCGTTGCATGACGAGCCGGTGATTTTGCATATCGGATCTGATATCGCGCTCACTGGCAGCACGTTTGATGCGTCGGCATCGGGCGTGAAGATCGCCATTAGCTATCCAACTGTTCATCGCGCCTTCCTCAAACCAACGACGTCAGTAGTGCTGGAATTTCCGGAGCGCAGTATGCGCCTACCTTGCGAAATACAGTCAGTTGTTATGGATGATGAGCAGCGTGCCTCCATCGGGATTGCCTATCAATTGCAAAGCGTCGATGAAGAACGAACCGCAATTGCCATCGCCTTTGGCTCTAGCGAGCAATTAATCAAAAATAAGCATCAGCATCACAATCACCGCAGCATTCTTGGATCGTTTCTCTTTTTGTTCAGGTTAGCCATGCTGCATGGCTTTAAGCATCTGGCTTTTCTAGTAGTGAGTAAGCTTCGCGGTCTCTTTTTCAACTCGAAAAAAATTCAGCAGCATTGATTTTTTTAAACCAAATGAGTAGGCAATCGATCACATGAAGACGAATCGTAATAAATACCCTGCGTTAGCGCCACTGACACTGCTGCCCCTACTGTCGCTGCTGGCAATCCTGCCGTGCAAGGCAGATACAAACGATAATTTAGTCATCGCCGGTATACAGGCCACAGCGAAAAGCACGTATGCCTACACCATAGCCATTGTCCCGTTCAGCGATGCCAGGCTCGGCCAAGGTTGGTACCAAAAGGCCGGTCTCAGCTGGTTGACTTACCGCTACGATGGCACCCTCAACGGTAACAGTCGAGAGGCCAGCGCTGGATCTATCCGCTACCCTTGGCTATCGTCATATCGACATTTCGCCATTCGTTCCAGCGGGTGACCGTACTGGCAATGTGTTCACACTCAATCCGCAGATTCATGCAAGCCGTCAATTAAATTCAAGTATCGATGCCGAGCTGCTGGCCAATTACGCCATAGGATTGGAATCCTCTTTTACCCGTGCGCGTCTGGGTTGGAAACCTGTCATAGGTTGGCGTACTGGCTTAGAGGGCATCTGGCAGCAAGGCAAAAATTACCGTGTAACCCAACAGGGTATGTTCTTGAGTAAGACGCTTGCTTCAGGCATGACATTGGAAATAAATGCTGGTCAGGCAAAACCAGAAAGCGATAGGGCTTCGGCTTATATAGGATTAACCATCGCAAGCACGTATTAAAAAGAGCATTGCCGGCTCCAGGCGGGGATTAGCTGCCCTGTCTTACCGAACTTGAAGCGCTGCTCAATCCAGCCCTGGCCAAACATGCTCAATATTTGGTCGTAGTAGATAGGGTTCTCGCCTATGAGTTGCCCGTTCATTTTTTCAGTCAAGTTGCGAGCCTGCTGTGCTAACAATTTTTTTTCATTGAGTGAATGCAGGTAAGGCAGCAGTGCCGCAGAAAAGCCGCGTGGTGCAATGCCCTTGGTTGTACCCGTCGCTGGATTGACCATCTCCATCAGGACGCCATTATTTTTGAGTAAATGCATGCGCATCCCTGACAAGCTTCGTATGAGTTGTGGCTTGATTGTATCGGCATCATCTAGCATGCCCACCCACAAATAAGTGCGTATTGCATCGTAGCTTCCGACAGGTTCATTCTCTGGAAAAGCAGCCCATGCCTGCCCGCGTTGATAGCTGACCCAGTCAGGCGCAAATCCGCGCGGTGCGGCACCCCGTATCATTTGTAGGGTAGTCGCCACCATCGCACTCCAGGGGCCAGTTGGATCAGCCTGTGAAAATGCGCGCAATAGTTGAATCGGTAGATAGCTTGGATTAAAACGCCACTGGCCATTCACGTCGGCGAATCCTTGCGGTGCAGGCAGAAGCATCGCGCCCCCATCCGGCAGCTGCACGACTTCTTTAGCGTTGATCTGCTCCAATAGCGTCTTACCCAATCGGGTGTACCGCGCTTCGTCCCATAAGGAACCCGCCTGCAGCAGCGTATAGGCCAGCCACATATCAGCATCAGAGGCTGAGTTATGGTCCAGGATTTCCCACTTGCCATTTATATTCCTACCCCAGTGCCAGGCAGGCAAATGATGAGCAAAATCACCTTGCGCGAGATTGGCCTCGATCCATTTCAACACCACCTCAAAACGCTGCCGATCATTGTTTACCAGCGCAAAAAACAAGGTGTATGCCTCGCTTTCAGAGGTCGTAAAATCGCGTTCGCCTGTTTGATCCAGGACACGACCATCGGCCTGCACAAAGCGTTTTTGATATCCCTGCCATAGAGGCCAAGGCGATAAGTTAGTCCCATCCTTGCAGCTAGTGGAATCTGCATGCGTATAGGTGGTAAAGACCAGGGCAAGCACGAGACAGAGTCGCTTGTAATATCTCTCCAAACATATGCTCATACATTGCCTCTTTTTTCACGCAAATAAACAACCCATACACATAGGTACGATAGTGAGATATGAAACAAAGTGGAGAGTAATTCGGAATTAATCCCAAGGTAAGAATTATTATGTGACTGATCTGCCTTGAGATGAATTGCCTGCTCTGAGCAGTTCAACTCCCAGATCTGAAATCGCGTGTCGTTGACTTTGTGTGGCGGTACACCCCGTACGGTAGTTAGGCAGCCGGGTAGATGCTCGCGCTCGGCATCACTCCAAACGTAGGAGCGGTACAGTCCTTGGAACTTGATAGGTTCGGGCCATTCCATTTTTCGTATAGAACCATCCTGTAATTCAACAGTTAAATGTGGAATGTTTTCTCTCATTCGTACTACAAGGCCTTGCAGTGTTTGTGGTGTCGAGGAAAACGGATGATTTTCTTGATAAGAAATTGCTGTAGGAACGGTAAAAAAAGTAAAGCAGGTAGAGAATGCATAAATCGTATACATGTACTTGTCATACCACCGCTTACTTTTCAACGCATCGAGTTTTGCTTGATTAGGTGGGCCACCCGCGAGCTTGTCGATTAAACGTCGCCAGGCGTTTTGCAAGGATGTTTGCTCAGTAAGAGGTGTGAGATTGCTCATATCATCTTGCCTGTGGCGTGTAGTGATTGAGCGTCAAATTTTATAAATATTTTGTCAATCCGTACCTAACTTCGTGACAAATATCGTGCAAGGTTGCGCATTCGCGTCAATCTTGGGGTTGCGATTAGTCTTTGTCTATTACAGAGCCCTATCTATCAGACGCATGATTTAGAAAATCTGTGCGATTAACAAAAATTTGTTCAAATTTATTCATTAACCAAAACAGCAAAGTGAATCGATGATTGAGCTTGATAAGCAAACTACGATTTGCGATAAGTTTGTTCTGTTCGTTTTTGGTCTTATTTTATGTTTAATGCATTAAGAACCTCGTTCGGCGTTTAACAACTTCATCAGTTCGCCCGACTCGGCCAAAGCTTTCAAATCCTGAAAGCCACCGATCAGTACGCCATCGACAAAAATCATAGGGAAGGTCGGCCAGCCGGTCCACATTTTTAGTGCATTGCGGCGGCGCCATTGCGAGAGATAGTTGCCGTATTCCAGATAGCGATAGCTCACACCCAGTTTATCGAGCAGCTTGCGCGCTCCATAGACCACAGGATTGGTTCCCATTCCTATGATCACCACGCGATTCTCTGCAACGCTGGCTTGAACCTCTTCAACGGTATCTCTATGGCTGGAAGCAATGGAACTGCGGGCAGCGGGATGTATCCAAAATTCATCTAGGACGTGACGCGGCATGAGGCTTCCTTTGTGTTGACGATTGAGACGGTTAATTTATTGCTTTGCGAAAACTATTTATACTGATTCCCAACCCTAGAGGTCACTACGACTGTAGACCGTGGTTTGGTCATGGGGAGGGTCGAAAAATTGTAAATACTATAACCCAAAAAATTTGTAGATTATCGGTGATTTTTCATGGAGTGGTCACACAAGCCGGTTAAATTATGTGCGTAAAAATGGTTAAGCAAAATCTTGAGTAGTAAGTCGGCTCTTGAGGCAACAGGTTTTAGGGTATACACATGGCATCGTTCAAATTAGCGCAGCTCTCAGACACGCACGTCGTTAGAAAAAATTCTGTGCTGGGGAATGGTATTGATAGTAATCAGGCCTTGCGCGCCGCGGTTTATCAACTCATTAAAGCCGATGATATCGATGCGGTATTGTTATCTGGCGATCTGGTTGAGCGTGGTGAAATCTACGAATACTTCGAACTGAGAAGCATACTCGATCCACTCGTGGGTTTGAAGCCGGTGTATCTGATGTTGGGTAACCACGATGTGAGAGACAATTTTCTGGGTCTGTTCAGAGACTATCCGTTCATCAACCAAGCAAATAAATCATGGGGCGTGCAGTATTCAGTCTCATTATCAGATACGCATGCTTTGGTGGTATTGGATACGCTGAAAGAGGGCCGTGATGCAGGTTATCTGACTACAGACAAACTGATTTGGCTTGACCGTACCTTAGAGCGTCATCGTGACAAAAGTGTGCTGCTGGCGATGCATCATCCGATGATAGATGTCGGAAATTCCATGTTGAATCAAATGAACTTGGTAAATCATTCAGATTTATCGGTCGTCCTGCAAAAATATAAAAACATTACGCGTATTTTTTGTGGCCATATTCATCGCGAATTAACCGGGTCATTTGCTACGATTCCCGTTCAGGTATGTCCAAGTACCGCGTTTGCTTATCCGGTGGATCTTAATGAAAGCAACATTGATCAATTGTGCCGCGATGATCCGGGTTATCTGGTTCACGAGATCACTGACGGTATGCTAACGAGTAAGCGCCATAACCTCGATTTATACGCCAGCCCGGCAACGGTATAAGCCTGCTTGATTGACGGCGGATAAAAAAATGCCACGAGTCGTTAGACATCGTGGCATTTAAAGGAAGGGATACAGAAGAGACGTATCAATCCGAGGAGATAGATAAAACCCATCGATTACCTGCAGTCTGAAAGATGGGGAATGACTTCATTGCTTCCCCACTTTTCCACCACTACTTGCAATCTATGGCTTAATTATCTGTCAGTAGGTGCTTAGTTGCCATACGTTGAATGACGTAGCCAGGCTTATTGATCCAGTAATCCTTGGGTTCGTATGAAATCAATGACTGCGTCCACGCCATCACCTTTGCGTAAATTGGTAAACACAAAAGGGCGATCGCCACGCATTCTTTTGGCATCAGTAGCCATCACATCCAGATTGGCGCCTACATGGGGCGCAAGATCGGTTTTGTTAATAATGAGCAGATCAGAGCGCGTAATACCTGGGCCACCTTTGCGGGGAATTTTTTCACCACCCGCTACATCAATGACGTAAATAGTCAGATCGGATAGCTCGGGGCTAAATGTGGCGGCCAGGTTATCGCCACCCGATTCCAGGAGTATCAAATCCAGATCAGGAAACTCTGCACTCATACGCGCAATCGCTTCCAGATTAATCGAGGCATCTTCACGGATGGCCGTGTGTGGACATCCACCTGTTTCCACACCCATGAGGCGATTAGCAGGTAAGGCTTCTGCCCGTAACAAAATCTCCATGTCTTCACGGGTATAAATGTCATTTGTGATAACGGCCATGTCATAGTGGTCGCGCATTTTTTTGCAGAGCATTTCACACAAAGCTGTCTTACCAGAGCCAACCGGGCCACCAATACCGACGCGAAGTGGATTCGGGGAATTCATGCGTTATTTCCTTTAATTTGCTAATTAAGAGCGATACAGTCGACTGAACTGAACTTCATGTTGCATCGATAGCAGCGACAGACCGGGCGACCAGTTTGATAGTTCTCCATCGTTCAAGGCACAAGCATAATTTGCTGCAGCTGTTAGTGCCGGCTCAAGAGACAACAACAAACGCTGACCACTGACTTGACCAAGCGGTACCGATTTAACACACGCAATCACCTGATTCTCTGCCCATGAAAATAACAGGCCTATGAGCGCTTCATCAGATGAAATGTTGAGTGCGCTGCATGCCGCAGCAAACGCCGTCGGGAAAGCTACTTCCGGTAGTGCGCTAAGAATCTGAGTGATGTCAGTTCG
>JAULVH010000230.1:0-1362 GCA_032111105.1 Burkholderiaceae bacterium
TCCATTACCGGCAACTAAAACATATCCTCCGTCGGCACACAGATAGGCGTTGGTTGGGGCTATGCCTGGCAAAGCACTTCCAGCTGCTTCCCTTACTTCACCAAAGGCGCTGTACTCGGGCAATAAACTTTCCATGCAGTTAAATACCGCCTCGTAAAGTGCAATATCAATTATTTGACCTTTACCGCTGTTATGTCGCTCTTGCAAGGCCAATAAAATTCCTATGACACCATGCAAAGAAGCCAAGGTATCGCCAATGCTGATACCCACACGTACGGGCACCCGACCCGGCTCAGCTGTTAGATGACGTAAACCACCCATTGCTTCTGCGACCACACCAAAACCCGGCTTGTCACGATAGGGGCCTGTTTGCCCATACCCACTGATACGAAGAACAATTAGCCGTGGGTTGAGTTCTAATAATGTCTGTGGATCAAGCCCCCACCCCTCTAATGTTCCTGGGCGAAAATTTTCTATTAAGATATCAGCCTCTTTAACTAGAGTTTTAACGATTTCTTGCGCCTCAGATTGCTTTAGATCCAATGAGGGAGCGCTTGTTGCGTGACTGAACCTGCCACCAAACAGAGGTTCCATCTTTGAGCAATCGCCACTTACGCAATGCGTCGCCGACTTTGGGTGGCTCGATCTTAATGACATCCGCCCCAAAGTCTGCCAGCGTTTTTGCGGCAAATGGCCCAGCAATGAGCTGACCCATTTCGACTACTTTTATGTTTGTTAATGGCTCCATGCGATCCTCTGAGTATTCTTTTAAGCAAAGTTACGTCCCTTTATTGGTCTTGAAAATTGCTATTTTGAGACGATTCCTTCTCGTTTTGCGAAGGTATGGGTAGGATTAGTCCATGAAAACACAGCTATACCCCTCAAGAGTCGATTTTGTTACCTCAAATTGTTCTGCGCCATATTGCAATCCGGGAGCATTACAAAGGGAGCAAGCGCATGCAACTTAGCCCTATCAGCAGCTAACAGATGCACAGATTACGTAATTAGTTGAGCGAGGAGTCGTGAAAACTAAACCTCTTGAGTAATATCTCATATCCTAAGACTTTGATCCTGGATTGAGAATGAAGACATCCCTCTCTAGTACAAACCCGCGCTCGCTCTCATCCATTTCTTTTAATCTCAACAGATTCGATTTACTTTCAATTCGCCTTGCAGTTTCATGCGCGCAACGTGGCAGCCTGACTGCTGCTGCTCAGGAGTCAAATATCGCTCTTGCTGCGGCAAGCCGACGGATCAAAGAGCTTGAGGCAGGACTGGGAGTACAACTGTTTGAGCGACGTCCTACTGGACTTATACATACAAGCGCAACCGCAGCTTTTCTAAAACATGCATGGGAAATAC
>JAULVH010000230.1:1372-1873 GCA_032111105.1 Burkholderiaceae bacterium
GTTTGTGCGAGCTCAGCTGCCATAAGCCAGTTTTTACCTCCACTACTCGCAGTCTGGGAAAAAAAGCATCCCGAAATTCATATAGACATTGAAGAACAAGTTTCAGCAGCCGTACTAATGCAGGTACTGGAGCGACGTGCCGAAGTGGGTGTATTTATTAAAGGGCCTGCGACCCAGGGTCTACGAACTTGGCCATTTCGAGAAGATGAGCTGGTTGTGGTGTATTCGAAAGCGCACAAGTTAGCACAGATGGATCCTCGATTATCGTTAGATTTTGACTCACTTCTTGATGAATATTGGATTAGCCTCGGCTCTGGCGCTGCGATGCTCCGTGAGCAGCAACAGGCAGCAATTTTTCAAGACAAACCTTTGAAAATAAGGATGCATCTAAGAAGCTTTGACTCTATTTGCCATATGGTCGAGGCCAATCTAGGGATTGCGCTATTACCCAAAACATCAGTGCTCCCTGTTCTTAAAACAATGAAATTAGCGTGGCGAAAG
>JAULVH010000231.1:0-3582 GCA_032111105.1 Burkholderiaceae bacterium
TATGGCAACCGATATTGCTTTTGCGGTGGGGATTATGGCCTTATTAGCCGGCCGAGTACCTAAAGCATTGGTGACATTTTTAGTGGCACTGGCTATTGCCGACGACTTAGGTGCTGTTTTGGTAATTGCGGTGTTTTATACGCAGGATATAGCCCTAAACTGGCTTTTGGTGGGATTAGCATTGGTATTGGTGCTACTGACCTTTAACTTTGCTGGCATCCGCAAAGCCATGCCTTATTTTATTATCGCAGTGCTATTGTGGTATGCCTTATTGCAGTCAGGAGTGCATGCCACTATTGCCGGTGTACTCGGTGCCTTCACGGTGCCAGCACGTTCTAAATACGATCCTAGTCTATTTGCAGACAAAGTGAACGAGCAGGTAGATACGTTTATTGCCAGCCGCCAAGTGGACGACAGCTTGATGACTAACGATAAGTTATATAGCGTAGTGCAGAATATTGAAGACAGCGTATATGCGGTACAAACGCCTCTGCAGCGCTTGGAACATATTTGGCACTTGCCAGTGGCGTTTATTGTGATTCCTATTTTTGCTATCTTTAATGCCGGGATTCCCGTGGAGTTAAACTCGCTCGCAGATACTTTTAGTAACCCGATTTTGTTAGGGTCTATGTTTGGGTTGCTGTTCGGTAAATTTATTGGCATTACTGGCGCCAGCTGGATTGCAGTGAGATTAGGTGTTGCGCAAATGCCAACTGGTGCACGTTTTAGCCAACTAGCTGCGGTGTCCGTCTTGGGCGGAATTGGCTTTACCATGTCTATATTCATTGCTGAATTGGCTTTTGCACAGCATGCTGATTATTTGTTATTAGCTAAAACTGGTGTATTAGCTGGGTCACTGATGGCTGGGATAATTGGCTTCATCTGGTTGTATTGGTTGGGGCGTAATAAGTCTTAGGGGCTGCATGGTAACGAGATGACGCATGGATTGCCACACCCTACGGATTCGCAATGACGGTTATTTTATCGTCACTGCGAGCGCAGCGCGGCAGTCCAGAGGGGGCATGGATTGGAGATCACTTGCGCTCCTCATAATGACAGCTCTAATGTGTTAGCTGAATATTTAAACTATCAACTCTACTTCCACACCCTTCGGGTTCGCAATGACGGTTATTGCATCGTCACTGCGAGCGCAGCGCGGCGGTCCAGAGGGCGCATGGATTTGGGGATCACTTGCGCTCCTCATAATGACAGCGCTGTGTTAGTTGAACATTTAAACCATCAACTCTACTTCCACCAAGTTATCCGAAAACGTAGGTGCATGACCCATGTCTACAAATTCAGCAGAGCTAATGCAGTTCACTGTGCCGTTGTTGAGCTGGCGCCAGTAGCCTAGAGTGGCAACCACAATGCCCGGGCTGACATCATTGGTGATGCGGGCATCGGCTTCGAACGCACCTCTGTCGTTGTATACGCGTACTTTGTCACCTTCTTTAATGCCGCGTATATTGGCATCCGCCATGTGTAGCATCACAAACTGCTCGCCCTGACCTTTGATTTTTGATTCCACGTTGGCGTAGCAGGAATTTAAAAAACCGTGGCTTTTTGGTGAAATAATATTCAGCGGAAACCTTGCCGCCAGTGCCGGGTTGTTTTCTGCAGTTTCTTTTGAGGCTACATAATCTGGCAGGCTGTCCAGTGGTTCACCTGGTTGAAAGCCGTCGTACATTTGACGGAATGGTCCAGCCACAAAGTTGGTGGCATTATCCACGCGCAGTTGGCATTTGCCGCTAGGCGTCGGGAAGTTGCCGTTTTTGTGTGGGGCGCGGTCATCTTTGGTGCCCACTTTCAGGCGAGCATAGCCATGCTTGCGCATATATTCCAAATCAATGCCATCACACGCTGGCGAGTTCCAATCTACATAATTTTCTAGGCATTCACTATCTGACCATTTGAAGTTTTCCTCTTCAAAGCCTAAGCGTTTGGCAAGTCTTCTAAAAATTTCATTATTAGGAATGGCCTCGCCCGGAGACTCTATGCACTTTGCGTTGTAGGTCAGATACAAATGTCCCCAAGATAAAATCATGTCTTCCATCTCGGCACCCATCGATGCAGGTAACACGATGTCGGCATAAGCTGCGGTGTCAGACATAAAGTGCTCGGCAGAAATCATGAATAAGTCTTCGCGCATTAAACCTTTGATGATTTTGTCGGTTTCAGGTGCTTGAGTAACTGGATTAGTGTTCCAGCACATCATGGATTTAATTGGCACATCTAGTTTGATTTCACCAGTGAGCACGCGGCCTAACTGTAGATTGTTTACGACCGGAGTGCCTTCAGGAATCAAATCCGGGCGGCAGATGACATCAAATTTATACGGGTGTTCCCATACTGGAAACTGCAATGCGCCGCCACCCACATGGCGCCATGCGCCAATCAGGGCAGGCAGGCTGGCTACAGCGCGAATGGCCTGGCCACCACCGTAACTGCGCTCTAATGCCACGCCTAAACGAATCGCTGCGGGTGGCGTGGTGGCATATTCTCTGGCAAATCTGCGTATATCTGCCGCAGAGATACCGGTGATTTTTTCTGCCCACTCTGGGGTTCGGTCTTTAGCGCGCTCGGCTAATTCAGCAAAGCCCACGGTGTGATTGTCCACATAATCTTGGTCAACCAGGCCTTCTTCAATAATCACATGCATCATGGCCATTGCTAACGCGCCATCGGTGCCGGGTTTTGGCGCGATATGCCAATCCGCTTCTTTGGCGGTTCTTGAGGCGTAGGCATCAATCACCACTACTTTAGCGCCTTTTTTCTGCGCTTCTTTGACAATATGCCAATGATGCAGATTGGTGCTCACAGAGTTGCATGCCCAAATCACAATGTATTTGGAATGGATGAAGCTTTCAGGGTCTACACCAGCGGTAGGACCTACGGTAAGTAACCAAGCCGTGCATGAACCTTCGCCGCAGAAAGTACGCTCGGTAACGGTAGCGCCTAAGCGGTTAAAAAAAGCATCGCCGCCATTTAAGCCATGCACCAAACCTTGGTTGCCAAGATAGCTGTTCGGCATGATGGCTCTTGGGCCATGCTCGGCAATAATCGCTTGCCAGCGTGTGACAATTTCATCTAAGGCTTCGTCCCAGCTAATGCGTTTAAATTGTTTGCTGCCTTTAGGGCCGGTTCTTTTAAGCGGGTAGAGCAGGCGGTCAGGGTGATAATGGCGCTTTTCATAATCTTTAAGTTTCACGCACAAACCGCCGCGCGTCATCGGGTGGTCTGGGTTGCCTTTGACGCTAATGAGTTTGCCTTGATTCACTTCATACACCATAGAGCAGGTGTCTGGGCAGTCGTGCGGACATCCTCCGTGAAAACTGCCAGTTTGGTTATTTAAGTCATCCATTTCTCAGCCCCTTTTGGCGATTATTTATATTTTTACATGGTACTTGAAATAAGCTTTTTTTGTTATATACAGGTTAGTATAGCAAAATATTTAAAAAAGCAACACGAGGCAATTTTATCCAAGTTTGATGTTTGATAAGCATTTCAAATAAAGACAAGCTGCAATCGTGTTGAACTTATCATGGCTTGTGCTAGACGAACTGCATTACCCAATAGGTGTTA
>JAULVH010000232.1:0-2641 GCA_032111105.1 Burkholderiaceae bacterium
GGTCTTAATTCAAAAATACCTGGTCTTTTTACCATGCCCGCTAACTCCACTCTTTTAATATAGGGGCTATATAATATAACATCCTGATCTTCCAATCGGATGTCCTTGGCCATTTTGCCATTTTGTAAAAACTCATACAAATCAATATTTGCAATGGTTTTGTTGTTTCTGATTACTTTAATATCTCTTAAAGTTCCATTTTCAGTTGGTCCTCCTGAGTAATACAAAGCATTAAAAACCGACGACAACGCTGAAATTTGATAACCACCTGGCCATGCGGCTTCACCTATTATAGTTATTCTTACACTTCTATAATTACTAATGGTAATGCTTAATTGTGTTTTATTTAATTTTAGTGCTGGATACGCTTTTGACATTTTTGCAAAAATGCGCGCCTTGGCATCTTCCATGGTTAAGCCACTCACATTCACCAATCCTACATATTCAATTTTTATATTGCCATCCATATTCACCGTAGCATTAACAGTAGTTTCATTTAAACCTGCCCGCGCATCGATGAACACCACATCGAATTCCTGAATACTGCACAACGAAGATATGAGCGCCCTTGTTTTATCTAAAAAAGAATCTGGCACCCCATCTTGATTAACCATTTCCAAGTAGGCTCGTGAAATTTTACCTAAAACATTCCGAGGTGAGTTCTGACTGGATTCCCCTGCCGCAGGTACAATAGTAAGTTTCCCACCAGACTCATTGAAGGAGGTAACGCCACACATACCCTCAAGGAACTCTTGCGTTAACTCAGTCCTTCCGTACTCAACATAGAAATCGAGAGCGCCGTATTTTGGCAATGTAGCTTCGCTTAAGAACATACCACCAATACCAGGAGCTTCGAGACCTAGATCTATAGCTAGTACAGATTTGCCGCGATTACACAAATCCATCGCAGCAATCGACAAGGCAGTTGATCTGCCCACGCCACCTTTCAGACTAGAAAATACTACAACCGGGGGAGTATTTAAAATAGGTGATTGTATTCCTCGCACCCAATCATTCCCAACAATTCGTCTCTCTAGATATCTTATGTAGACATAGGCATTATCATCAAACTGCACCAACTCCCACTTATCCCCTTCCATATCATTAAGTGAGGGGTCGAAAAGATCGTCAGGTTTGGCTATTGGAGACTTGGCAGCATAATTACCCAACCGTTCCTGTAATGCCTTTGAAAGTCGCGAACATTGATCAAAATCGACTTCTTTTCTGAGGATGATCGTAACGACACCATCTGCATCACGAAGAAGCAGATTTGTATCGAAGAAATCTCTTCCAAATTCTTCTATGGTCAGTTTAACCACTTCGGGCAAAACATCATCATATCTGATAATCGCCGCATGCTCAGCCATGACTACCTCCGCAGCCCAGAAGCGTGGAGTATTGAATACGTATGCTGCTTCCAGGCTTCATATGTTTCCTTATTGACACTACCTGTTGAATGATATCGTAATTCAACCTTCCAGCCGGCCATCAAATTATTATTCTTAAGTATTGTATACAGACCGGTTTGCCTTCGCTGATGAAGTTGTTTCTTTGCAACTTCAATTAGTCCAGGAAAATGCCCATGGACGCTATCTATGCCTTGAGTGGTAGCCAATATACCTTGTTTCAAAGCGCACTCAGCTGCAAAGCCTATCAAATGACCCGCACCGTCCCAGCTCTCTGCGGATGCTAGGCTGTGTGCGTCATCGAAGTGACGAATCGCAGATTGACCATAATTTTCAGGCATTGTGACTTCCTTGTTCTCTTAAGATTCGATTTTGCGAACGTCCGATGGTGCTTTTTTATGACTTAACTACGCAAGGGATTCGTTTAGCTGTTTTGCTAAATACATTACGAGAATTACTAGGATAAACAATGCTCCATCTGCAAGCGAGGCTCGCATCTTGACCTACTGTCAGCAAGTAGCCCGGACAACCAACGCAATGGTCGATGGATAAAGCGACATCCACCTACGCGCTGCCAGGCTGAAACGTGGCAGCTATCGGCGCTAAGCGCCGACAGCACGACCCGCTCAACCGCTAAGCCTCAACACTGCTCCACTGCTTGCTCAGGCGTTTGTCGGAGACCGGTAGTTTGGTGCCCAGTTGCTGGGCGAAGAGTGACACGCGGTATTCCTCCAGCAGCCAGCGGTAGAGCGTCAGTTGCGGGTCGCGTTTGCCTTCCTGGTTGTGTTTGGCGAGGCGCGCTTGGTACTGCTCCCAGTAGCCGGCCAGCTCGCCGCTCCAGACGCGGTCGCGTTGTACCTGTGCGGCGATTTTGTCCAGGCGTTGTTCGATGGCTTTGAGGTAGCGCGGCACTTCTTTAAGCCACTGCGCCGGGGTTTCGCGGACGAAACCGGGATACACCAGATTGCTCAGCTGCTGCTTGATGTCGTTGAGCGCCATGGCCTGGGCCAGGTCGATTTTGCCTTTGAAGCGTTTTTGCAGGCCGTGCCAGAGTTTGAGAATTTCCAGCGTCAGTTTGGCCAGGCGTTCGGCCTCGGCGGTCCAATCGCCGCGTTTGCGTTCGGCCAGCGCGGCTAAACCTGCGCCGTCGCGCGGCAGCGGCTCAGCGCCTTCGAGGATGCAGCTGTCGAGGCTGGCCAGCAGGATGTCTTCAACCAGTGCATCAACGCGGCCCA
>JAULVH010000233.1:0-1957 GCA_032111105.1 Burkholderiaceae bacterium
CCCGTTTGGGCACCGGCTAATAAATCGCCACCTTTTAAAACAGCAGGAATAGCTTGCGCTTGTATAGGTGTAGGTTGGGTATAGCCGTTTTCCGTGACAGCACGCACGATGGCTTCAGACAAGCCGAGTTCAGCAAAGGACATAGATAGGGATAAAAATTTCGACCCGCCGCCGCATTAGGGCGCCAGTCACAGGCCAGAGGGGATGAATCAGGAGAGGCAGTAAAAAGACTGGAACAATTACTGCAGAGCTCGCAGTGTAACAGAGTACCGGGCTAGTACGATCTTGTTACGAGCTTACTTAAGCAAACGGCGTAAGAACATTCAACATTTGCGAGAAAATTTTGGGCGAGCCCGCAATGACATTACCTTCATAAAGATAGTCAGCTTCGCCATGAAAATTACCGACGATGCCACCGGCTTCGGTAACGAGTAATGTGCCAGCGGCTATATCCCAAGGCTTGAGGTTTTTTTCAAAAAAACCATCCAACCGACCAGCTGCGACATAGGCTAAATCTAATGCGGCAGCTCCTGGACGGCGCAGCCCGGCAGATTTAAGAGTCATGGCTTGAAACATCTTCATGTACTCATCGAGCCCAGATAAATCACTGTAGGGAAACCCTGTACCGATAAGCGCATCGGCAAGTTTGTCGCGCTTGGCCACGCGTATGCGTTTGTCGTTCAGAAAAGCGCCTGCGCCTTTAGTGGCGGTAAAGAGTTCGTTGCGAGTAGGGTCATAAATGACAGCTTGAGTGATTTGGCCACGCTGCTGTAAAGCGATGGACACGGCATACTGAGGAAAGCCGTGAATAAAGTTGGTAGTTCCGTCAAGTGGATCAATGATCCATACATTTTCGCTATCTTTGTGGAGATTGGCTGATGCGCCTGACTCTTCAGCAAGAATGGCGTGATCTGGGTATGCCTGGCGCAGTACATCCACGATCGCTTGCTCTGCCGCTTGGTCGACTTCGGTAACAAAATCGTTGTGTCCCTTGTGAATCACGCGTATTTGCTCTATCTCAAACGAAGCACGTGTGATGACAGAGGCGGCACGGCGAGCGGCTTTTACCGCAATATTGATCATGGGATGCATAGACGTTCCGTTAAAATCCGATATGGATCGGCCAGCCAGAAAACTTTGGCGCGGCAGCGATAATTTGAATGAACAATGCGACCAACTCAATACATGGTGACCGCGCTAGCCCGCTATTCTAAATGAATCAGACCCTTAACTCTCTCCCATTGACGCAGCGATTACGTTTTGTGCTGGTTGATACCAGCCACCCCGGCAATGTCGGAGCATCCGCTCGCGCTATGAAAACCATGGGTTTTTCAGAGCTGGTATTGGTTAATCCGCGCTACAAAGATGTACTGACGCATGAAGACGCGATTGCCTTTGCCAGCGGTGCGACTGAGGTATTAACGACCGCCAGAATCGTCGATACATTAGAACAAGCGCTGGAAGGCTGTAATTTTTGTGTAGCGATGTCTGCCCGGGTAAGAGAGTTTTCGCCACCTCGTTATGAACCCAGATCGCTGGCGGTTCATCTGCACACAAATGACGTGTTACGCGCAGCAGTGGTGTTCGGCAGCGAACGGTACGGATTATCGAACGAGCATGTAGAAAAATGTCAGGCGATCGTTTCGGTTTCTACCGATCCCACGTATGGGTCATTGAATTTGGCACAGGCAGTACAAATCGTCGCCTATGAATGCAGAATGGCAGGACTGGCAAACTCAGCAGAGCTAAGAGCTGGCGATACGACGGGTTTTGTGGGGGACTATGCTGCAAATGAACAGATCGAGGGTATGTTTTTGCATTTGGAGCAGGCGCTCATAGAGATGGAGTTTTTGGATCAGCACAATCCCAAAAAGCTCATGTCACGCCTGCGCCGCCTGTTTGCACGCACATCACTCGAAACCGAGGAAGTGAATATTTTGCGTGGACTCGCGAATCA
>JAULVH010000234.1:0-2949 GCA_032111105.1 Burkholderiaceae bacterium
GATATTGCTGAAGGTGCGGACATGGTGATGGTGAAGCCGGGCATGCCTTATCTCGATATCGTTAGACGCGTTAAAGACGAATTCAAAATGCCGACCTTCGCTTACCAAGTCAGTGGCGAATACGCGATGATCAAAGCAGCCGCTCAAAATGGCTGGGTAGATCACGATAAAACGATGATGGAAGCCATGCTGTGTTTCAAGCGAGCCGGGGCGAATGGTGTGTTGACTTATTTTGCCCGCGACATCGCGCGTCTTTGCAAAGCGAGCTAGTACGACTGTAGTAGCTAACTAGGCTTGTAAACAACACAAACTAGTACAAAGTTGCAGGGATTTTTATTCGACTACGGTTACCAATCCATGGAGAGTGGCGCGTTTTTCCCAGATGCGCCACTAATTTCATAAAGGAATTAAGCCATGGATAGGTTAGCTTCATCTCGCATAGCACGCAGCGATCCGAGCGTTGCATCTGGAGAATCATCAGACAACATCGTCGTACTGCAAAAAGAAAAATCCGTCTCAAATCAAAATACTACAACCTTCAATCTCGTTTTTTCTCACAAACCCGCATCTGAAGTATTCAAAAATCCTGACTTGCTGGCTGCAGCCAAACTAGCTCGCGCTGAAATCAAACAACAATTGATAGACTCAGGCCGAGTAAAGAAAGTAAAAGTAGAAGACATTCTCGACAAAATGAAATACGGCTCTGCTGACATGGATCCGCATGGCCGTGGAAAAGATGCACAAAAAGTTTTGGGAAGTTCAGCATTCCATTTGATGGTCAAAGCACTGAAAATCGACACCGGAAAATTCCGTTTTGACGACACCATGAAGACGCCGGGTGCAGATAATTCAAAGTCCCGCGCGAAAAGAGGAACAGGGATGTTTCAACCCGTGAAGATACAAACAGGGCAATCAGCTAGCAGCCACCCTAAAAGCTCTACCGTGGCCAGTAGCAAATCGCCCAGTATTCAAGAAGAGTCGTCCCAATTAGAAGGCGATTTTGTTTTTTCTACCTTCACGTCCAGTCTCGACGAAGACACTTCGTTACCGGATACTTCGCCCGAAAAAAATAAACCGAGCAGCAGCTCAACAAGCACAGGATGGCGGGCCGCCAAACCTTCAACGTCACACCCCCAGCCATCTGCTACTACGCAATCCAGGCAACCTATGCCCAGCAGTTCATCGAACGTAAAGAAAAGTTAAAGGCTTACTTGTTAGGTTGAGGCGTGATCCGCAAATAGGGCTTAGGCGATTGATAGCCCTTGGGATATTTTTGCTTAATCACTGCTTCATCTTGTACCGACAAAGGAATGATGACATCGTCTCCATCCTTCCAATTGCCCGGTGTTGCGACGGTGTATTTGTCCGTTAATTGCAAGGCATCGATAACGCGCAAAACCTCATCAAAATTACGTCCTGTACTCATAGGATAAGTAATCGTCAGACGAACTTTTTTATTCGGGTCAATTACAAACAGTGAACGCACAGTAGCTGTCTCAGATTGATTCGGATGAATCATGTCGTACAGCGCGGATACTGACTTATCAGCATCAGCAACGATAGGGAAGCCAACCACTGTCTTTTGTGTCTCTTCAATATCTTTAATCCAACTCGTGTGCTTGTCAGCCGGGTCAACAGAGAGTGCAATCGCCTTGACGTTACGCTTGTCAAACTCGGGCTTAAGCTTTGCGGTTAATCCTAATTCGGTAGTGCACACTGGGGTGAAATCTGCGGGATGAGAAAATAACACCACCCATGAATCACCGGCCCATTTGTGAAAATGAATTTTTCCTATCGATGAATCTTGCTCAAAATCGGGGGCAATATCGCCTAGTCTAATTGTCATTATTATTCTCCTTTGTGGACTAAAGTAATGAAATACTGAAATATTGAAACACTGCGCAACTATATCCGCACTGAATTCAAAGTAAAAATACACTATCGCTCTATCTAAATAGCCTGAGGCTATTTAGATAGAGCAGAATCTTTTTGAACTGTACGCAACTGAGTTAGAAAGTTTTGAGGCTTTTGAAATCCGATCACGCGCGCGGCATGTATTTCCTTACCTGTGCTGTCAAAGAAAATAATTCCCGGTGGACCAAACAAGCTAAAACGCTTCAACAGGGCTTTATCGTCAACATTATTGGCCGTAACATCCACCTGCAATAAAAGCATCTGGTCCATTGCCAATTTCACGTCTGGGTCTGTGAACGTCAGCTTTTCCATTTCTATACACGAGACACACCAGTCGGCGTAAAAGTCCAGCATCACCGACTTACCGCCCGTGTTAGCCAGTACCTGGTCTAGCTCTTCTATGGTGTGTATTCTTTGGAAATGAGTTTTATACGATGACTCGTTACGCGCAGTGGACCATGGCGCAAATGCGTCTGTACTACCCATGAATATTCCCAGCCACTGCACTCCACCAAACGCTATGAATAAGATACCCAAGGTTTTAGGTATCCATCCTGATGGCCGGGCAGTTAGTAGAAAAACTCCGTAGGCTAGCGCCAAGATTCCCCAACCTGCCATGAGCACCCATGATGGAATCAACGATACGACCATCCATAAAGCCAAGGCCAGCATGACGACGCCAAACAAGGGTTTGACTAATCGCATCCAATGTCCGGCGCGCGGCAGTAGTGATCCTGCAGATAATCCTAAAATAAGTAACGGTACGCTCATACCTAAAGCCATAACGAATAAGGCCGAACCACCTATGACGACATTGCGTGTCTGACTAATATAAACAAGCGCGCCGGCCAGAGGTGCCGCAACACAGGGCCCTACGATAAGTGAGGAAAGTGCGCCCATACTAAAAACGCCGAGTAACTTCCCGCCTTTTTGTCGCTCAGAGAGTCTCGTTAATAGCAGCTGTAATGAAGCAGGCATCTGCAGTTGATATACATCGAACATGGCTAACGACATACCTGCAATCAGTAAAGCAAA
>JAULVH010000235.1:0-16176 GCA_032111105.1 Burkholderiaceae bacterium
AGTCCAAGTGAGCAAAGGTGGTAGCAGGAGATGGGTCGGTCAAGTCATCGGCAGGCACGTAAACGGCTTGGATGGAAGTGATGGAGCCCACTTTGGTAGAGGTAATACGCTCTTGCAAACGGCCCATTTCTTCAGCCAGTGTAGGCTGGTAACCCACGGCTGAAGGCATACGACCTAACAGCGCAGATACTTCGGTACCGGCTAGTGTGTAGCGATAAATGTTATCGACGAAGAAGAGAACGTCACGGCCTTCATCGCGGAATGATTCAGCGATAGTTAAACCGGTTAACGCAACGCGCAAACGGTTACCTGGTGGCTCGTTCATCTGACCGTAGACCATCGCTACTTTAGATTTGGTGAAATCGTCAGTGTTCACAACGCCGGCTTCAATCATCTCGTGGTAGAAGTCGTTACCCTCACGAGTACGCTCACCCACACCAGCAAACACGGACAAACCCGAGTGTGCTTTTGCGATGTTGTTGATGAGTTCCATCATGTTCACGGTCTTGCCTACACCCGCGCCGCCGAACAGACCCACTTTACCGCCCTTAGCAAATGGGCAGACCAGGTCAATAACTTTAATGCCAGTTTCGAGCAATTCTTGCGATGGCGAAAGTTCGTCGTACGCAGGTGCTGCACGGTGTATCGATGCGAGTTTGTCAGATTTGACCGGGCCCACTTCATCAATCGGATTACCCAACACGTCCATGATGCGACCCAGTGTGCCGATGCCAACGGGCACCATGATCGGCTTACCTGTATTTTGGATGATCATGCCGCGACGCAGACCGTCTGAAGAACCGAGCGCAATCGTACGAACTATGCCGTCACCCAATTGCTGCTGCACTTCAAGGGTGAGCGCAGAACCTTCCATTTTCAGCGCATCGTAAATCTTTGGCATGGCGTTACGCGGGAATTCAACGTCGACCACAGCACCGATACACTGAACGATTTTGCCATCAGCCATTTTCGTTCCTTTAAATAAAAATAGAAATTCGTTTTAGTGTCTTAAACCGCGGCCGCACCGGCGACGATTTCAGAGAGTTCTTTAGTAATTGCTGCCTGACGCGTCTTGTTGTAAATCAGCTTAAGTTCTCCAATAACACTACCCGCGTTATCGGTTGCAGCTTTCATAGCAACCATGCGCGCTGCTTGCTCTGACGCCATGTTCTCAACGACCGCCTGATATACCAATGCTTCTGCATAACGCAGCAGCAATTCATCAATTACCGACTTCGGATCAGGCTCGTACAAGTAGTCCCATGAATAGTTATTCACGGGCTCCATCTTGTCGGCTGTCAGCGGCAGCAACTGCTCAAACACCGGCTCTTGCTTCATGGTGTTAATGAAGCGTGTGTAGCAGATATAAACCGCATCGAGTTGTTCATCATCGTAAGAATCGAGCAATACTTTGACCGGTCCAATCAGATGCTCAAGATGCGGTGTATCACCCATATTGACGAACTGCGCTACGACTTTTGCACCGATACGGTTCATGAAGCCATAGCCTTTGTTACCCAGGGCGACCACTTCAACCTTGTTACCCGCTGCTTCAAACTCTTTCATGCGGTTCGTTACCTGACGCAGTACGTTGGTGTTTAAGCCGCCGCACAAACCTTTGTCAGTGGTAACGATAATGATGCCGATCTTTTTACTTTTCTCGTGCTTGACCAAGAAGGGATGCGTGTACTCCGGATTAGCCTGCGCCAAATGCGCCGACACCGCACGGATTTTTTCGCTATACGGACGAGCCGAACGCATCCGTTCCTGCGCCTTACGCATTTTGGATGCGGCCACCATTTCCATCGCCTTAGTGATTTTCTTGGTGTTCTCGACGCTCTTGATCTTGCCCCGTATCTCTTTGCCTACAGCCATTGCTATGCTCCCGGGTTGAGATCAGAACGATTTCTTGAAGTTTTCGATCGCCGCAGTTAACACGACTTCGTCTTCCTTCGAGAGTTGTTTTGTATCTTCGATGCGCTTGAGTAATTCACCATTGCTGGTCTGCAGGAATTTATGCAGATCGTGCTCAAAGCCCAATACATCACGCACTTCGATATCGTCCAGGAAGCCCTTGTTGACTGCAAACAAACTAACCGCCATCAACGACACCGACAGCGGTGCGTACTGAGCTTGCTTGAGCAATTCAGTCACGCGCGCACCACGGTCGAGCTGCTTACGAGTTGCTTCGTCGAGGTCAGAAGCGAACTGAGCAAACGCTGCCAATTCACGGTACTGCGCCAAGTCGGTACGAATACCGCCAGAGAGCGCCTTAATAACTTTAGTTTGAGCTGCACCACCCACACGCGACACCGAAATACCGGCGTTAATCGCAGGACGTATGCCCGAGTTGAACAAGGATGTCTCAAGGAAGATCTGACCATCCGTAATCGAAATCACGTTGGTTGGAACGAATGCAGATACGTCACCGGCTTGCGTTTCAATGATAGGCAAGGCTGTCAGCGAACCGGTTTGGCCTTTAACAGCACCTTTGGTAAACGCTTCAACGTAATCCGGATTTACACGTGCTGCACGCTCGAGCAATCGTGAGTGGAGATAAAACACGTCGCCAGGGAACGCTTCGCGGCCTGGTGGACGACGCAGCAGCAACGACACCTGACGGTACGCTACGGCTTGCTTAGACAAATCGTCATAAATGATCAAGGCGTCTTGGCCACGATCACGGAAGTATTCACCCATCGCGCAGCCTGAATAGGCTGATACGAATTGCATCGCTGCCGACTCGGAAGCCGACGCTGCAACAACGATGGTGTACTCGAGTGCGCCGTGCTCATCAAGCGCGCGCACGACGTTTTTGATCGATGAAGCTTTCTGACCAATCGCAACGTAGATACAGGTTACGCCCTGACCTTTTTGATTGATGATGGTATCGATCGCAACAGCTGTTTTACCAGTCTGACGATCGCCAATGATCAACTCACGCTGACCACGGCCAATCGGCACCATAGAGTCAATCGCTTTTAAGCCGGTTTGCAGTGGCTGCGATACAGACTGACGCGCAATAACGCCAGGGGCAATTTTTTCGATAGGCGCTTGCAGTTTTGCATTAACCGGGCCTTTGCCATCGATAGGCTGACCCAGTGCATTAACTACGCGACCGCACAGCTCTGGGCCGATAGGTACTTCAAGAATACGACCCGTACATTTAACTGTGTCGCCCTCAGAGATGTGCTCGTACGCGCCAAGAATAACGGCACCCACTGAATCACGCTCTAGGTTCAACGCCAAGCCAAAGGTATTGCCTGGGAATTCAAGCATCTCGCCTTGCATCGCATCGGACAAACCGTGGATGCGGCAGATACCGTCGGTGACGGAGATCACGGTACCTTGATTACGAAGCTCGGCACCCGCGCCGAGGCCCTGTATCCGGCTCTTGATCAGCTCGCTGATTTCAGACGGGTTGAGTTGCATGTTAGCTCCTGATTGGTTGAGTCGAAGAGTTTGCCTCGACTCGCAATGTCAAAATTTTTTGTCGCCGCGTATTACGCTACTAAGGCTGTATGCATACGCTCTAAACGAGCGCTTACTGAAAAATCGAGTACTTCATCACCGACTGTCACTCGCACACCACCAATTAGCGTCGCATCGACGCTTACGGTTGCATTGAGCTTGCGGCCAAATTTCTTCTCGAGTGACGCGACGAGCTCACTGATTTGTCCGCCATCCATAGGGAAGGCACTGACTATCTGTGCATCGGCTGTTTTTTCGTAAGCATTTTTTAGCTCGCGAAACTGCTGCTCGATTTCAGCTAACAGTGACAAGCGACCGTTATCTACTAGCGCGTTAGCGAAGTTTTTGGTTTGCTCATCCACTGTCACCTTCAGCACTGACAAAAACGTATCGGCCACTTCGGCATGCGAAATACGTGGGTCATGTGCCATCGCTTGAAATTCCGGCACGGCAGCGACTTGCGCCATTTCGGAAAGCGTTTCGGCCCATGCGTTGAGCTTTGCAGGAACAGCGACGCGAAATACAGCCTCGGCATAAGGGCGGGCAATCGTAGCGAGTTCGGCCATGATTACAGCTCGGCTTTAAGTTGTGTCAGCAAATCAGCATGTGCTGCAGCGTTGACTTCGCGCTTAAGAATCTGCTCGGCACCCTTAACAGCAAGTGCAGCAACGTCATCACGCAAATGATCACGAAGACGAATGGCTTCAGCAGCAGCTTCGTGGCGAGCAGCTTCCATTATTCCGGCAGCTTCTTCAGTCGCGTGCTTTTTGGCTTCTTCGATAATTTCCGCAGCACGACGCTCAGCATCAACTACACGCTTTTGCGTTTCTTCATGTGCCTGGGCAAGTTCGACCTGCACGCGCTTTTCGGCTACAGCCAGCTCGTGCTTGCCGCGTTCGGCAGCGGCAAGGCCTTCCGATATGCGTTTCGCACGGTCGTCGAGTGTCTTCATCAATGGCGGCCACACGAATTTCATCGTGAACATCGCAAGGATGAAGAAGACGACGAACTGCGCAAACAGAGTTGCGTTCAAGTTCACGGTTTTTTCCTTCTCAAATAAACAGACTCCGGGTCTGTGCCCCGGGATGATGAGAATTCAGGAATTAACCTGCAAACGGATTAGCGAACGCAAACATCATGGCGATACCAACACCAATCAGGAACGCCGCGTCAATCAGACCAGCTAACAAAAACATTTTAGTTTGCAAGCTGTTCATCAGTTCAGGCTGGCGTGCTGAGGCTTCGATGAATTTACCACCCATGATGCCAATACCAATACATGCACCGATAGCGCCGAGGCCGATGATCAAACCGCAAGCAAGTGCTACGAAAGCGACGTTAGTCATGAAAACTCCTTAGATAATCAAAAGTCAAAAACAAAACCCGAATACTGCAAAAACGATTAATGGCCTTCGTGTGCCTGACCGATGTACACCAAGGTCAGCATCATGAAAATAAAGGCCTGCAACAAAACGATCAATATGTGGAAAATCGCCCAGATGGAGCCAGCGATAACCTGCATGCCAAAACCCCACCAAGTAGCGGTTGAGCCCAGCAAAGCGATGAGCAAGAAAACCAATTCGCCGGCATACATGTTTCCGAACAGTCGCATGCCCAAGGACACTGTTTTGGCGACGTATTCAATTAAGTTCAAACCAAGATTGGGAATCCACAGCGCTGGATGTGATCCAAACGGAGCACAAAAGAGCTCGTGGATAAAACCGCCCACGCCTTTAATTTTGATGTTGTAGTAAAGCATGAGGGCTAACACGCCTATCGACATACCCAGGGTGCCATTTAAGTCAGCCGTTGGGACGATGCGAAAGTGCGGCTCTATGCCATATAAGCGGAAGATTCCTGAGAACAGATCGACTGGCAAGAAGTCCAGTGAATTCATCAGAAAAACCCATACGAATACTGTCAGTGCCAGCGGAGCAATAAAGGAGCGGTCACCATGAACAATGTTTTTGGCTTGATCGTTTACCATTTCAACGATCATTTCTATGAAAGCCTGAAAGCGGCCAGGCACTCCGGCCGTTGCGCGACGCGCGGCCGTGATCATAAACGTTAATCCCACTATGCCCATCAACACCGACCAAAAAACTGTGTCGAGGTTGATAATGCTGAAATCAATGATTTTTTCTTGATGCTGAGTAGATAGATGACCCAGGTGGTGAACGATGTACTCTGAAGCGGTGGGCGCGTGCGCCGCTCCTTCTACTGCCGTTTCTGCTGCCATGTCAGTGCCTAAACAATAAGATGATGTAACTTTTCAGGGCGACTATGAAAGCGGCGATAAGCGCCAGCCAATTCAAGTCGCGGTATCCGATAACAACTGCTGCAAGCATCGCTATCGTTAATGCAATCTTAGTGAACTCTCCGAAGAAAAAGCTCAACGGGCTAAGAGTTCCAGGTTTCCTGATACCTATGAACAAGCGCAAAGCAAATACGCTATTAGGCACCACACAGCACAAGCCACCAAGTAACGCTGAAACAAACGCATGGGTTCCCGCTAGTAACCCAGCGACTGCGGCAGCAAACAGGGTCGTTGCCAGCTGGATTAATACCAAGCGCAGCATGAAGACTTAGTGTTAAGGCCGGAGGACTCTGTTACCGCTACGCGAAGAAAATTCACGAAGCACAGGCAGCGAAAAGCGTTAAGCGAAAGCGGGCGATTATAAGGGTAGTTGGTGCAGGGCGTCAAATTGTAGCTCCGATGAAATACGGCCCAAGGCCTTGTTTTTTTAACACTTTTCGCTCATTCGGCGCGCAGACGCGCAATGATTCCGTCAAGCTGGTCTAATCCGCCAAACCCAATGATTAACTCGCCCTTGTTGCGCGCGCCCAGACGTATGCTGACCGAGGTGGCTAAGGCGTCTGACAGCTCTTCTTCTAGCCGCGCTATATCACGTGATTTTTCTTTGATTTTGCCGGTTTTTGCCTCGTTTTGACCTGTGGTGGTACGAACAACGAGCTTTTCGGTTTCGCGTACAGATAATCGCCGACCAATAATCTGGTTAGCCAAATTGATCTGGGTTGCAGAATCTACCGCTAGCAGCGCGCGTGCGTGGCCCATATCCAGATCGCCGGCCATCAGCATGCCCTGAACCGGCTTAGCCAGATTTAATAACCTCAGCAGGTTGGAGACAGCACTGCGTGAGCGGCCAACTGAACCAGCGGCTTGCTCATGGGTGAAGTCGAATTCATCGATCAGGCGCTGGATACCTTGCGCTTCTTCGAGAGGATTTAAATCTTCGCGCTGCATGTTTTCTATCAGCGCCATCGCAGCGGCGGCTTTGTCATCTACCTCTTTAATTAAAACGGGCACATCGGTAAGGCCCGCTAATTGCGCAGCACGAAAGCGGCGCTCGCCTGCGATGATTTCGTGAGTGACGTCACCGCTACCATTGGTAATCGGGCGAACCAAAATCGCTTGCAACAAACCTTGTTCGCGTATGGACGCCGCTAGTTCATTTAACGCGCCTTCATCCATGCGTGTGCGCGGTTGGTACTTGCCTGCCTGAAGGGCGCTCACGGGCAATGTTGCCGTGCCGCTGGTTACGCGCGTAGCATCGGTAGAGAAGTCGGTGGTGGTGTCGCCTAACAGGGCTTCGAGTCCCCGCCCCAGTCCTTTGTGTTTTTTAGTGACCATGCGCTTAACTATCTTTCTTTATAAATTCTGTAATGAGCGTTTGACTGTCGTAAGCCACGCTATGTGAGTTAGTGTTTTTCCAGTCGCTCAACGAGTTCTTTACCGAACGCGACATACGCCTGAGCGCCTTTGGCTGCGGCATCAAAAATCACGCCGGGCACGCCATACGAAGGGGCTTCTGCTAGCCGTACATTTCTGGGAATGATGGTCTTGAAAACTTTGTCGCCGAAATGTTTTTCCAGCTGAGTCGATACCTGCTGTGAAAGCATCATGCGTGGATCAAACATCACACGCAACAGTCCGATGACTTGCAGATCCGGATTCATTTTTGCGTGCACAATTTTGATGGTGTTAACCAAGTCCGAGAGTCCCTCAAGTGCATAGTATTCGCACTGCATAGGAATGATTACTCCATGCGCCGCACACAGGCCATTGAGTGTGAGCATAGAGAGCGCGGGCGGACAATCTATTAAGATAAAGTCGTACTCATTTACGACGGTCTTCAATGCTATTTTCAGACGCTGCTCGCGCTGCTGAAGTTCAACCATTTCTACTTCTGCACCGGCAAGCTCGCGGTTAGAAGGCAACACATCAAAATGGCCGGTTTCTGAATGCTTGCGCGCGCTTTTCAAATCACCCATGCCCAGCAAGACTTCGTACACCGAGCTTTGTAATTCGCCCTTGTTAATACCCGCGCCCATAGTGGCATTGCCTTGAGGATCAAGATCAACTAATAGCACGCGTTTTTTCAAGTTCGCCAGACCCGCGGCGAGATTGACAGCCGTCGTAGTTTTGCCTACGCCGCCTTTCTGGTTTGCGATACAAAATATCTTTGCCATGTGCTTGTCTTGTGATGTGTAGTGGTTATGCAAAAAATATCGGCGCCGTGATGGCGCGTGATATGGGCGCTACTTTTTAGTCGTTCTTTCTATGTGCACCAAATGGCGTTGCGCTTCCAATCCAGGAACATTAATGCGTTCGAGTTTTGTTATCTCCCACCCTGCTGGCAAACCGCTTAATTCGTTGTCTTGTGGCTGTCCTTTAAGGGCAATCATTTTGCCGCCGTCGGATAACAAATGGCCAGACCATAAAATAAAATCTTTTAACTCGGCGAATGCGCGCGAGGTAATTACGTCGAATTTTTTTTCATCATTTAATTGCTCTACTCGCCCGGTATGCACCTGCGCATTGGTTAAACCTAATTCAGATTTCACTTGCGTCAAAAATGCCGTTTTTTTGTGTACCGTATCGATCATGTGCACACTCATTTGCGGCTGCGCGTGCTGCGCCCAAATCGCCAACACCACACCCGGCAAGCCGCCTCCGGAACCCACATCCAATACGCGCGTAGCATTCATAAACGCTGGCAAAGTCGCCAAACAATCAAGCAGGTGTTGCGTCAACATCTGCGCGGGGTCGCGCACAGCGGTGAGGTTATAAACTGCATTCCACTTAACAAGCAATCTCAGGTAGTCCAGCAAATTTTTAATTTGCGGCTCGGGTAAATCGATCGCTAACTCACTAACACCCTGAGCTAACTGGTCGCGAAACAAAACCGGATCGTCTGCCATTCACGCCGCATCCGAGTTGTCGCTCACGGGGGCGCTCTGCTCAAAACCGCCCTTCTTTAAATGCACCAGCAATAGCGAAATCGCCGCCGGCGTAACGCCCGCAATGCGTGATGCCTGGCCCAAAGTTTCAGGGCGATGGCGTGTTAATTTTTGGCGCACTTCCATGGATAACGCACGCACGCTCATATAGTCGATTTCATCTGGAAGACCCAGATTTTCGTAATGTTCGTGACGCTCAACTTCCTTGGCCTGACGGTCTATGTAGCCCGCGTATTTGACTTGAATTTCAACCTGGTCTACTGCTGCATCAAGATCAGGCTGGTCAAAGCGACGACCGTCTACAGCCGTTAATGTCATCAGCTGTTTATAGCTAACGTTAGGACGGCGAAGCAAATCAGTGAGTGCATACTCTCGCTCTATGGGCTTGCCTAAAACCCGCTCAGCTTCGGTATCGGCAATAGTTCGGGGATGAACCCAGGTAGATTTTAGGCGCTCAAGTTCCCGGGCAATGGCTTCGCGTCGGCGCTCAAATTGTTCCCACTGTGCATCTGGCACACAGCCCAGACGTCGGCCAATTTCGGTCAGCCGGAGATCGGCATTGTCTTCACGCAAACTCAGCCGAAACTCTGCGCGGCTGGTAAACATACGATACGGTTCTTGCACGCCCTGTGTGACCAAGTCATCGACCAGCACACCCAAATAAGCTTCATCACGACGCGGAACCCAGGGTGCTTTTTCTTGCGTTTGCAAAGCGGCATTCAACCCGGCCAACATGCCTTGAGCCGCCGCTTCTTCGTAGCCTGTTGTGCCATTGATCTGCCCGGCAAAGTACAGGCCTTTGATAGCACGCGTTTCTAGTGACGTCTTTAAACCGCGCGGATCAAAGTAGTCGTATTCGATCGCATAGCCTGGACGCAAAATATGCGCGTTTTCCAATCCCCGCATAGAACGCACCAACGCTAGCTGCACATCAAACGGCAAGCTGGTCGATATGCCATTCGGGTAAAACTCGTGGGTGGTTAAGCCCTCGGGTTCAAGAAAAATTTGGTGGGAATCTTTATCAGCAAATCGGTGGATCTTGTCTTCTATCGATGGGCAATAACGTGGCCCGACACCCTCAATTACCCCAGTAAACATGGGGCTGCGGTCTAGGGAATTGCGAATAATATCGTGTGTTTGCGAGTTGGTATGGGTAATCCAGCAGGGCAGCTGGCGCGGATGCATGCCCGCATTTCCCATAACGGAAAACACAGGAACCGGATCACTGTCACCGGGCTGCTCTGTCATTACGGATAAATCCATACTGCGGCCGTCTATGCGTGGCGGCGTACCTGTTTTCAACCGCCCCTGAGGTAGCTTGAGTTCTTTCAAACGCGCCGATAGCGAAAGTGACGGCGGATCCCCTGCTCGACCAGCCGAATAGTTGTTCAGCCCCACGTGGATTTTGCCGTCCAAGAAGGTTCCGGCCGTAAGAACTACTGCACGCGCATGAAAACGTATACCTACCTGAGTAACGGCGCCAACAACACGGTCGCCCGAGATGATCAAATCATCCACCGCCTGCTGGAAAAGCCAGAGATTTTGCTGGTTTTCTAGCCGAGAACGGATTGCTTGCTTGTATAAAAGACGATCTGCCTGTGCCCGGGTAGCGCGAACCGCCGGCCCTTTGGAGGAATTCAAGATTCGAAACTGTATGCCCGCCTCATCGGTGGCAATAGCCATCGCCCCGCCCATGGCGTCGAGCTCGCGAACCAAGTGGCCCTTCCCTATCCCACCTATAGATGGGTTACACGACATTTGGCCCAGCGTTTCTATGTTGTGCGTCAGCAATAGGGTTTTTTGCCCCATGCGCGCTGCCGCGAGCGCAGCCTCAGTACCGGCATGGCCGCCGCCGACAACAATAACGTCAAATTCTGAAGGAAAATCCATGGGAAATTGGCTGCGTAAAAGGCCTGGGAGGCAGGAATTATAAAGGGTTTGAGAGCCTGACGGCCTGTTTCACGTGAAACCTTCTCACAATTCTGTTTATAAACCGCCCGCGCATTGAAAGGCGCAAACATCTTGGCGCCCTGCTTGTTCCACGTGAAACAGTGAACGCTCCAGCAAACCAAAATGAAGCGAGTTTTATGGGCTGCCCGCGCGTATCTATGGGGCGCGGGACAAAAGAATCAAAACGGAAGTCTGTAGCAATTTAAAACTACTAGCCGGCGTAGCCGCAAATTTTTTCCCTAGAAGGCATTAATGCCAGTCTTGAAGATTAAAAGCCCGACGACAACCAAAAACAGCTTGCGGACAAATCCGGTTCCACCCCACATGGCCAAGCGGGTCCCGATGAGCGCCCCGGCTATATTGCAGACCGCCATCATCAAGCCTAACTGCCAGATGACATAGCCTGCAGCACCAAACCACGCCAGCGCAGCAAGATTGCACGCCACATTAACCACTTTTGCCACGGCCGACGCCTGAAGAAAGTCTAAATAAAACACGCGAACAAAAAGGAAGATCAGGAAGCTGCCTGTACCTGGCCCAAAGAATCCATCGTAAAAACCAATAACGCTCCCAATTGCTAACGCGAAGCCACGCTTACGCGCAGCGGACATACTGATGGGTACATCTACCTTAGGCTCAGCCCCGAAATCTTTACGACGAAAAACATAGACCGCGACCGCTAGCAAGACAAACGGTAAGGCCTTGCGCAATAGGTCAGGCGGGAACTCCGAGACGCTGCGCGCACCCAAGTATGCAAATGCCAAAGCAGCTGTTGCGGCAGGCAATGCAATACTCCAATCCAAACTCAATCGTTTTGCGTAAGTACGCGCAGCAACAGCTGTGCCCCACACAGCAGCAAGCTTATTGGTACCAAATAATGTGGCGGGCAAACTCTGAGGAAAGACACTAAATAAGGCGGGCAATTGAATCAGACCGCCACCGCCGACCACGGCATCAACCAGGCCAGCCAAAACTGCAGCCAGCCCAAGAAGCACATAATCAGTAAGTAAGAAGTCCAAAGGGAAGGCTATGGTTGGGGCAGAAAACAAAGGTGTGTGTGGTCACTATCGCCCTATGGTTTGTTTTTACTTGTTTTATTTTTGGTGCTGACCGCGTATCAATGCAGCGGCACGTTCCGCGACCATGATAATGGGTGAGTTTGGATTACCTGAAGTAATGAGTGGCATGACGGATCCATCAACCACACGCAAACCTTTAACGCCTTTAACACGCAGCTGTGAATCGACAACCGCCGTGGCATCCGTATCACTCCCCATCGCGCAAGTGCCTACAGGGTGAAATATCGTAGTCCCGATATTGCCTGCTGCATGGGCTAGTTCTTCACGGGTCTGAAACTGGGGTCCCGGCATGAATTCTTCTGGGCTGTATTTTTTTAGCGCCTGAGCAGAAACTATGCGGCGTGTCAGCGCCAAAGAATCAGCGGCTACTTTTCTGTCTTCTTCAGTACTCAAATAGTTAGGCACTATCTTGGGGGCTGCTTTGGAATCTGGTGAGGCGATCCGAACATGGCCACGCGATGAAGGACGTAAATTACACACGCTTGCGGTAAACGCGGGGAATGGGTGTAAAGGTTCGCCGAACTTATTTAGCGACAAGGGCTGCACATGGTATTGAATGTTGGCTGATTTTTGTGACGGGTCGGAACGCGTGAACAAACCCAGCTGTGACGGCGCCATAGACATAGGGCCGCTACGGTTTAACGCGTATTCCAAACCTATCTGTAATTTACCCAACCAACTGTTGGCCATGGTGTTTAGAGTTTTCACTCCTTTCACCTTAAATGCCATACGCAATTGCAAATGATCTTGCAGATTTTCTCCGACGCCCGGCAAATCGATAACCACCGGTATCTGATGTTCCTGCAATAACTTGGCCGGCCCTATGCCCGACAATTGCAATAACTGTGGTGAGCCGATAGCACCTGCACATAACAAGGTTTCATTCGTGGCGTGGGCCATCCACGACTTCCCACCACCGGTAAATTCTATGCCGCGGCATACGTTGCCATCTGCAGTTGTCTCGATGTGCAAACGCTCTACATGACAACCCGTCATGATCTCTAAATTGCCGTGCCGATTTTTTACAGAACGCAGAAATGCTTTTGATGTATTCCAGCGTATACCGTTACGTTGATTAACTTCAAAATACCCTGAGCCTTCGTTGTCACCTTGATTGAAGTCATCTGTTTTAGGCACGCCTGTCTGTTCGGCAGCATCACGAAACGCATCAAGAATTTCCCAGCTTAAGCGTTGTTTTTCTACGCGCCACTCTCCGCCTGCGCCATGAAATTTGCTCATGCCTGCATGATGATCTTCTGACTGTTTAAACACCGGGAGTACGTTATCCCAACGCCAGTTTTCATCACGGGTGAAATCGGCCCACGCATCATAATCAGCCGACTGTCCACGCATATAAATCATGCCATTGATAGATGAGCAGCCACCCAATACTTTGCCACGTGGATAAATCAAACTACGGTCGTTGAGCCCTGCTTCTTTTTCTGTACGAAAGCGCCAATCAGTACGCGGATTATCTATGCAATACAAATAACCAACAGGTATATGTATCCAGACATAATCATCTTTACCACCGGCTTCTATGAGCAACACCGAAACATTGCGATCTTGCGATAACCGATTTGCAAGTACGCAGCCTGCTGTACCCGCGCCTATGATGATGTAGTCGTAACTACCCGCCAGTTGTTTCGATGTCGCCTGCATGTATATCCCCGGCTTAACTTATTTGGCGACCGGCATGGTGAACTCCGCGCCTTTGGAAATCGACGCAGGCCAGCGTTGCATAATTGATTTGTAACGCGTGTAAAAACGAACGCCCTCTTCGCCATAAATATGTGTGTCACCAAACAAAGATCTTTTCCAACCGCCGAACGAATGCCAGGCCATAGGTACAGGAATAGGTACGTTTACACCAACCATACCGACTTCTATGCGCCTGGAAAATTCACGCGCAGTATTGCCATCCGATGTAAACAGCGCAACCCCATTGCCGAACTCATGCGCATTGATAAGTTCGATAGCAGCGGCCATATCGGGCACTCTGACTACACACAATACCGGTCCAAAAATTTCTTCCTGATAAATGACCATGTCTGACGAAACATGATCGAACAACGAGCCCCCCAGGAAAAAACCTTTTTCATGTCCAGGCACTGTTAAGCCACGGCCATCAACCAATAACTTCGCACCTGCTTTAACACCCTGCGCGATATAGGATTCAATTTTTTCTTTATGTATAGCAGTTACGACTGGGCCCATTTCTGCATCGGATTCCATGCCATTTTTTACTTTGAGCGCGCGTACCCGAGGTATAAGTGCGTCAACTAATTTATCTACCACGCTGCCTACAACAACCGCAACGGATATTGCCATGCATCGTTCACCGGCCGATCCATACGCTGCACCAATAAGGGCGTCCACTGCTTGATCAAGGTCGGCATCAGGCATAACCACCAGGTGATTTTTTGCGCCGCCCAATGCTTGCACACGTAATGGGTAAGCGCCTTTGCGCTGGCTACCCTGGGTATAAATATATTCAGCTATCGGTGTTGAGCCAACAAACGACAGCGCTTTAATGTCCGGATGCTGTATCAACGCATCAACGGCAATTTTGTCACCTTGCACAACATTAAATACACCGTGCGGTAGTCCGGCCTCCTGAAACAATTCAGCGAGCATGATAGATGCTGAAGGATTTCGCTCTGACGGTTTGAGTACAAAACTATTTCCACACGCTATAGCCATAGGTGCCATCCACAACGGCACCATCACAGGAAAATTAAACGGTGTAACGCCAGCCGTAACGCCCAAGGGCTGACGTAATTGCCAGTTATCTATTCCACCGCCTATGTTGTCGGTAAATTGAGTTTTAAGTAACTGAGGAATACCACAAGCAAATTCGACTATTTCCAAACCACGTATAACTTCACCTTTGGCATCGCTTAAAACTTTGCCGTGTTCACGAGTGATTATCGTAGCCAGATCATCGTGATGCTTTTCTATGAGCTCTTTAAACTTAGACAGGATACGGGCGCGTTTTAACGGCGCTGTTTCAGCCCAGGCAGGTGCTGCTTCGCTTGCTGAATGTACCGCAGCATTTACCTCAGCTACATCAGCTAGATTGACATGGCCAATAGCAGAACCGGTGGCGGGATTAAAAACTTCCTGTTGACGGTCGCTACGACTCTTGGTGATTTGGCCATTAATAAAATGTCCGATTACCGGTAGCGATGCCGTCATGATTTGTCCTTAGATAAAGTTAACTGCAAACTAAAAGCGGTATCGGCTGGATTGCCGAAATTGCTTTATTGGTTTGCTATTTGCGCGAAAACGAAAGAATACCTGCAATTTGAGTACTTGCCTAAACCCCCTTGTGGATAAGGCTTGGGATAATTCCAAGGTCTTTGTTGGATAACCTGAATATTTTGCTGCTATCTAAATCTTATGCACTAACTATCCTTGGATACAGGGGTAGCTATTCAGTAGTTATATTATTTTCAATGACTTGAAAACAAAGCAGAATTTAGACTTATCCACAGAAATGGGTATGCCTTATCTATTACTACTATCTTTAAATATAAACATCTATTAATACAAGCAAAGAATATTTTTCTATTTTTTTAGGAAAAAGAGCTGTTAATAAAACAGTGAATAAGCTGTTTATAGATTGTGGATAAATAACGAAATCAGTTATCACTTAATCTATAGCAGCTACCGGTTCAAAAGCTCCCGTGTTTCGTAATTGTTTTCTTAGCCATTGATGACCAGGGCTACGCTCATCCCTTTCATGCCAGAGCATATCTACATGCAGTTCTGGCATAGGGAACGGAAGCTCTTTTACGGTTAAAGCATCTGTCATACCTGTGGCGGCTATCAAATGTCGTGGCAAAACCATCAATAAATCTGAAGCCGCTACAACACGGCCTGCAGTGAAAAATTGATTGACGGTTAAAAGAATACGGCGTTCACGATTTAACGAAAGTAACGCATCGTCTACTAGCCCTCGCGCACGACCAGAAAAACTAACCAACAAGTGATTGGCTTTACAGTATTCATCCACGGTCAATTCTTTGGACGACAAGTAATGATCTTTGCGCATGACGCAAACATACTGACCAGCAAATAATCGTTCGTGTCGTATTGGTGTTTCAGTCGAACCTTGAAGTTGTGCAACCACACCAGGAAAAAACCCGATAGCTAAATCTATATCTGCTCGTAACAGCATCGGCCGCGGTTCTCTGGTTGTTAGTGGAACCATACGTATATCAATACCCGGAGCCTGGTTTTCGATCACCCTTACCAATGAAGGTAAAAGCAAACCTGCCGTCGCATCCGCCATCGCCATACGGAACGTTGCGTGTGCGTGGGATAGTTCAAAAGTACGTGGTGCAACGGCTTCTTCAAGATCCGTTAGCGCACGCCTAACAGCAGGCCATAGTGAATCAGCGCGTGCAGT
>JAULVH010000236.1:0-11991 GCA_032111105.1 Burkholderiaceae bacterium
AGCTGCTAAACAGGGAAATATTGACTCGTATATTACTTTGGGCGTGATGTTTGAAGAGGGGCAAGGCGTAGAAAAAGATCTTGCACAAGCTTTTCAATGGTATCGCAGAGCGGCTGATCAAAATCATCCAGAAGCACTGTACAAGCTTGGCACGATGTATGACAAGGTATCAGGAGATAAGAGGAATAGAGATCGCGCTGTATCCTATTACAGCGCTGCGGCAAAGCAAGGCCATGCTAATGCTCAGCGTATTTTAGGAATGATGTACTACCAAGGAAATGGTGTAGATAAGGATTTAAATAACGCTGCTTACTGGTTTGAAAAGGCAGCAGTACAAGGTGATGCTAAGGCTCAGTTTAATTTCGGCTTGATGTGCGAAGAAGGAGAAGCTGTAGCTAAGGATTTAAGTAAGGCAGCTTACTGGTATGAAATGGCAGCAGCACAAGGTGATGCTGATGCTCAATGTATTTTGGGCTCAATGTGCGAAGAAGGAGAAGGTGTTGCTAAGGATTTAAGTAAGGCAGCTTACTGGTATGAAATGGCAGCAGCACAAGGTGATGCTAATGGTCAGTTTAATTTAGCATTGTTGTACGAACAAGGTGAAGGTGTAGCTCAAGATTTGAGTAAAGCAGCTTACTGGTATGAAAAATCTGCAGTGCAAGGTGAAGTTGATGCTCAGTGTAATTTGGGCTTGATGTTGGAAGAAGGAGAAGGTGTAGCCAAGGATTTAAGAAAGGCAGCTTACTGGTATAAAAAGGCAGCAGCACAAGGTGAAGCTGCTGCTCAGTGTAATTTGGCAAAGATGTACTACAAAGGAAATGGCGTAGCTCAAGATTTTAGTAAAGCAGCTAGCTGGTATGAAAAATCTGCAGGGCAAGGTAATGCTAGGGCTCAGTTCGAATTAGGAAAGATGTACGAGCAAGGAAATGGCGTTAATAAAAATTATACTATCGCAGCTGAGTACTACGAACAGTCCGCTCTAAATGGTTATAAAAATGCACAGCTAGCCTTGGGAGACGCCTACTCAAAAGGAACAGTCGTTAAAACAGATTTTAAAGAAGCGGTTAAGTGGTATGGCAAAGCGGCTGAACAAGGTGATGTAGATGCTCAGTTTAATTTAGGAAAAATGTATTACAAAGGTGAAGGTGTTGATAAAGATTTGAGAAAAGCAGCTGACTGGTATGAAAAGGCTGCTGCGAAAGGTGATGCTGTTGCTCAGTTTAATTTAGGAAATATGTACATTAAAGGTGCAGGTGTAGCTCAAGATTTGAGAAAAGCAGCTGACTGGTATGAAAAGGCTGCTGCGAAAGGTTATGCTAAAGCTCAGTTCAATTCAGGAGTGTTGTACCGCGATGGTGTAGGTGTAGCTAAAGATTTAAAAAAAGCGGCCGAGTGGTACCGTAAAGCTGCTACCCAAGGCGATGCCAAATCTCAATTAGCACTAGGATTAATTTACGAAAAAGGAAAAGGCGTTAAAAAGGATTTAGCCGAAGCAGCTAAGTGGTATGGCGAAGCAGCTGCACAAGGCGTTGCCGAAGCGATTCGCAAGGTAGCTAAACTAAAAAAATTGGGATTCTAGTAATGAAGAAGGCTGACAGTGACGCACCATAGTTTGAATACGAATTACAACGTTCAGACAACTTATATTTTTTGCAGACATAAAAAACGCGCACAACGATAATTCATCGCGGTGCGCGTTTTTGTTAGGCTTAATTGCTCGCAGGAGAAAAAAAGCCAGCATCTTTTGATGCTGGCTTTTTGCTTTGGGACTTAAAAAATTTCAAATATTTTTATTTACTACCTGCGGATGTGTCTAGCAACGTGCATCGTCAATGACACAACCAGCTAGTATAAAAAAAGTGGGGGCATGGGTCTAAAAATTGATTCTGATTTGAACTTTTCAAATTACATAGTTACTAGTTAGAACCAATCCCCTATAAAGCTAGCGGCTATGAAACCAGTCAAGTCCTCAGACAAGCCATCTGTCATTTCAACCAGTAATCTGCCCCCAAAGCCCGCGGCTCTGGCTCGAACGGGTAAGACTAACAATCTACCCCGTTTATCTAATCGGAATATAAAAAGAGATAGTGACGAAGATAGCTCTTCATCTTCCGCTAGGGAATCCTCAGTATCTAGCTCTCATACCAATCCGCGCTCAAGCAGACAAACGGAGAAGCAACCCGTTATTGATGTCTTCAAGCTAGATGATATTTACAGTAATGGTAAAGCGGATGATCAATTTAAATACGGGCAGATGTTCTACGATGGAAAAGGCGTTGATCAGGATTACACAAAGGCTGTCAACTGGTATCAAAGAGCTGCCGATCAAAATCATCCAGAAGCGCAGTTCAAGCTCGGCGTGATGTATGCCAATGGCATAGGTGTAGAGAAGAATGTAGATCGCGCTATCTCATGGTATGGCGCAGCGGCAGGGCAAGGGCATGCTAAAGCTCAGAGTGATTATGACGCTTTGTATCTTAGCAAAGAGTATTCAACAAAAAATCTTGCACCAATACTTGAATGGCACATGGAAGCTGCTAAACAGGGAAATATTGACTCGTATATTACTTTGGGCGTGATGTTTGAAGAGGGGCAAGGCGTAAAAAAAGATCTTTCTCAAGCTTTTCAATGGTATCGCAGAGCGGCTGATCAAAATCATCCAGAAGCACTGTACAAGCTCGGCGTGATGAATGCCAATGGATTAGGCATAGAGAAGAGTGTAGATCGGGCGCGCAATTGGTTACGAGCGGCGGCTGACCAAGGTCATGTGAAGGCTGATAGTCTTTATGACTCTTTGTCTCTTAGCACAAAGAATTTAAAAACAAATACAAATTCTGTTGAACTGTTTGAACGGTATCAAAAAGCTGCAGACCAAAACCAACCAGAGGCTCAGTTCAAATTAGGATTGAAGTACTGGAAAGGTAAAGGCGTAGCTCAAGATTTGAGTAAGGCAGCTGATTGGTTCCGGAAGGCAGCTGAGCAAGGTCATGCAGGTGCTCAGTGTAAATTAGGTCACAGGTACAGGAAAGGTGAAGGCGTTAAAAAAGATTGGAGTAAAGCAGCTGATTGGTTCAAGAAGGCAGCAGCACAAGGTGATGCTGATGCTCAGTATAATTTAGGATTGATGTACAGTAAAGGTGAAGGCGTTAAAAAAGATTGGAGTAAAGCAGCTGATTGGTTCAAGAAGGCAGCAGCACAAGGCGATGCTTATGCTCAGTTTATTTTGGGACGGTGTTACTTATACGGGAAAGGTGTTCACATAAATTATGATTCGGCATTTAACTTTTTCCTAGTGGCAGCAGCACATGGTTTACCAGCGGCGCAGTTCGCTCTAGGAACAATGTATGGACTAGGAAATGGTGCACCTAAGAATAAGGATGCTGCTTTACACTATTATCAAAAAGCGGCAGAGAAAGGTTATGCTCTTGCTCAGTACAATTTAGGAGTGATGTACCAGCAAGGAAAAGGCGTTACAAAAGATTTAGCCGAAGCAGCTGAGTGGTACCGCAAAGCTGCTATCCAAGGCGATGCCAATTCTCAGTTTAGGCTAGGATTGATTTACGAAAAAGGAAAAGGGGTTAAAAAGGATTTAGCCGAAGCAGCTAAGTGGTATGGCGAAGCAGCTGCACAAGGCAATCCCGAAGCGATTCGCATGGTAGCTAAACTAAAAAGATCAGGTTTTTAGTGAGAGTTAACGAATTAATTATCTGTATATAAGTTGATATTTTCCACTCTTCGTTTGAGTACCAGATATCTAAGCGTTGCTCAGCTACTTCGGCAATGACTCGCTTGAAGTAAAAAAAGCCGGCATCTTTTGATGCTGGCTTTTTGCTTCGGGACTTAAAAAATTTCAAATATCCATGTGCTAACTGAATATACGTCTAACAACGATGCGGCGCTAATGACACGACCAGCTAGTATAAAAAAAGTGGGGGCATGGGTCTAAAAATTGATTCTGATTTGAACTTTTCAAATTACATAGTTACTAGTTAGAACCAATCCTCTATAAAGCTAGCGGCTATGAAACCAGTCAAGTCCTCAGACAAGCCATCTGTCATTTCAACCAGTAATCTGCCCCCAAAGCCCGCGGCTCTGGCTCGAACGGGTAAGACTAACAATCTACCCCGCTTATCTAATCGGAATATAAAAAGAGATAGTGACGAAGATAGCTCTTCATCTTCCCCCAGACAATCCTCAACTTCTAGCTCTCATACCAATCCGCGCTCAAGCAGACAAACGGAGAAAAATTCCGAGCTTGACCTCAACCAGCTTGACGCTATTTACCGTAATGGTAAACCGGAAGATCAATTTAAATATGGACAGATGTACGAAGAAGGAAACGGCGTTGATCAGGATTACACAAAGGCTGTCAACTGGTATCAAAGAGCTGCCGATCAAAATCATCCAGAAGCGCAGTTCAAGCTTGGCGTGATGTACGCCAATGGATTAGGCGTAGAGCAGAATGTAGATCGCGCGCTGTCATGGTCAATCGCGGCGGCTACGCAAGGTCATGTTAAGGCTGAGAGTATTCATGACTCATTGGCTCTTAGCGGAGATTTAAAATCAAATACAAATTTAGTAGAGCTGTTTAAGTGGCATACAAAAGCCGCTGAACAAGGAAATATTGACTCGTATATTACTTTGGGCGTGATGTTTGAAGAGGGGCAAGGCGTAGAAAAAGATCTTGCACAAGCTTTTCACTGGTATCACAAAGCTGCAGACCAGCATCACGCAGAAGGGCAGTTCAAGCTCGCCATGGTGTACCTCGACACAAAAGGCGGTAAGTTAAATATAGACCGAGGTATCTCATTGCTTGGCGCAGCAGCAGACCAAGGTCATGTGCTTGCTCAATCCTTATTTGAAGATCTTTACATAGTTCAGGATGGAGTTGATAGAAATATTGATAGATCACTTCGCTTGCTCCAAAAAGCAGCAGCACAAGGCCGACCAAAACCCCAACATACTTTAGGGATGATGCACTTTAGAGGACATAGTGTAAAAAAAAATTATTTCGAAGCGGTCAAGTACTTTCAGTTGTCCGCTAAACAAGGTGATATTGGAAGCCAATATTATTTGGGAGTTTGTTACGAAAAAGGAAAAGGGGTTAAGAAAGATATAGCCGAAGCGGCCAAGTGGTATGGAGAAGCGGCTAAACACGGCGATGCCGAAGCGATTCGCAAGGTAGCTAAACTAAAGAAATCGGGTTTCGAGTAACGATGAGAGCTGGAAGTGACGCTACATAATTTGATAACCCAGTGAGCCTTCCGAAAATACGTTTTTTCAGACATAAAAAACGCGCACAACGATAATTCATCGCGGTGCGCGTTTAGTTTAGTTTAATTTAATTATTTACCTGTCATGCCCAACAACATGTCATTCAGTTTTTTGACAAATCCTGCTGGGTCACTCAGTTGCCCACCTTCAGCCAGCAAGGCTTGATCAAACAGTAGGCTGCTCCAATCATCGAATTTAGCGTCTTCATATTTGAGGCGCTGTATTAACGGATGATGCGGGTTGATTTCTAGTGTGGGTTTCATATCAGGCGCTGCCTGACCAGCTGCTTTGAGCATTCTGAGTAAATTACCCGATAGCTCATGCTCGTCTGCGACTAAGCAGGCCGGAGAATCCGTCAGACGGAAAGTCACGCGCACTTCTTTAGCTTTTTCTGCAAGCGCGGTTTTCATTTTGTCGACTAGCTCTTTAAATTCTGATTCGGTTTCTTCTTTTTGTTTTTTCTCATTCTCGTCTTCTAGCTGGCCCAGATCCAGATCGCCTTTGGCAACGGATACCAGCGCTTTGCCGTCGAACTCGTTTAAGAAAGAAAGCATCCACTCATCCACGCGCTCGGTGAGCAGAAGAACTTCCACGCCTTTTTTGCGGAAAATTTCTAGATGCGGACTATTCTTAGCAGCCATCCAGCTATCGGCAGTGACATAGTAAATCTTGTCTTGGCCTTCCTTCATGCGTGCTACGTAATCACCAAACGAGACATTTTGTGCATCTGTCTCATTGTGTGTACTGGCAAAGCGCAGTAATTTGGCAATGCGCTCTTTGTTGGCCGAATCTTCGCCCATACCTTCTTTGAGTACCTGCCCAAATTCTTTCCAGAAGTTGGCGTATTTATCTTTTTTCTCTTGTTCGTCTGCATTCGCAAGTTCTTCCAGCATGCCGAGTATGCGTTTGGTAGAGCCTTCGCGTATGACTTTGACGTCGCGCGACTCTTGTAGAATTTCACGCGATACATTTAACGGCAGATCATTGGAATCAATCACGCCTTTTACAAAGCGCAGATACACCGGCATTAATTGCTCGGCGTCGTCCATGATGAATACGCGTTTTACGTACAGCTTGATACCACCACGTTTTTCGCGATCCCATAAATCAAACGGCGCGTGAGTAGGTATATAAAGTAGCTGAGTGTATTCACTGCGACCCTCAACGCGGTTATGCGTCCAGGTTAAGGGTTCTTGAAAATCATGCGACACATGTTTATAAAATTCGGTGTACTGCTCTTCAGTGATATCCGATTTGCTGCGTGCCCAAAGCGCGCTGGCTTGATTGACAGTTTCTAGTTCATCCTTTACGACCGTTTCCTTTTTTTCTTCGTCCCATTCTTCTTTGTGCATTTTGATAGGCAAAGAAATATGATCCGAATATTTACGGATGATGGAACGCAGCTGCCAGGCCGACAGGAAATCATCTTCGCCTTCGCGCAGATGCAAGGTGATGCATGTGCCGCGTTGTGGCTTGTTGATAGTCTCTACGCTGAACTCACCTTCACCTGCGGATTCCCAACGTACGCCTTGTTCTGCAGGTAAGCCGGCGCGACGTGATTCAACAGTGATTTTGTCGGCTACGATAAAGCCTGAGTAAAAACCCACGCCAAACTGACCGATCATCGCTGCATCTTTTTGCTGGTCGCCGGATAGTCTGGAAAAGAACTCTTTTGTTCCAGATTTGGCAATGGTGCCTAAATGCTCTACGGCTTCTGCTTGCGATAAACCTATACCGTTATCGGTGATGCTGATGGTGCGAGCTGCTTTGTCAAAATCAATCTGTATGGCCAGATCGCTGTCGCCTTCGAACAAAGCCGCGTTATTGAGGCCCTCAAAGCGCAGCTTGTCGGCCGCATCGGAGGCGTTCGAGACTAGCTCGCGCAAGAAGATTTCTTTGTTGGAGTAGAGCGAATGAATCATCAGCTGTAGCAGCTGTTTGACCTCGGCCTGAAAGCCCATGACTTGTTTATCTGAAGCACCCATGATGTCCTCTGTTAACAAAATTAGTTGGAAGTTGACGAAATTTGCAACTATCTTGGGATGACTTGGCGGATTTCAAGGGTGCTCAAGGTAAAATCTGGGCATGTTTTTTTATCGGGGTAAGTGATGACTATTGAACAAAAACTCAGCGCACTACACATTGCGCTTCCTAGCGTTGCCACACCAGCGGCGGCTTACGTCATGTATGTGCGAACCGGTAATACCTTATTTGTCTCCGGCCATATTGCAAAAAAAGACGGTAAACCCTGGGTGGGCCAACTGGGCCGCAACATGACCACTGACGAGGGTAAACAAGCAGCCCGTTCTATAGCGATAGATCTGATGGCCACACTAAAAGAAGCCTGTGGTGGCGATTTATCCAAGGTCAAGCGCATCGTTAAGCTCGTTAGCTTAGTCAATTCTTCGCCTGATTTCACAGAACATCATTTAGTCACCAACGGTGCATCTGAACTCCTCGTGGAAGTTTTTGGTGATGTGGGTCGTCATGCACGATCAGCATTTGGCGTCGCCCAAATTCCTTTGGGTGCGTGCGTAGAAATAGAAATGGTTGCTGAGCTAAGCGATCATTGATTCGATATAAAGACCTAATGGGTGTGACAGTTAGTACCCACCACTATTCGTGGTCACACCTAATAAATTTTTTTACCGAAACCGTTGCGTAAATCGTGCATCTAACGGAGGCACGTTTTCCTGCTCTTGCGAGAGTATGAAAGCTAATTGCTTTTCAGCTGCGCGGTCGATTTTTTTATAGATCGTTTTTGATAACGTATAGGCCTTGATGCCGGGCCATTCGGATTCCAGTAATTCGGCTGGCAAGTTGGGATCAGTCAGCAGCGCGCGTCGGTAGTCGTGTATCAAGAGCGTGCGCACTATAAATGCATGTTCGGGGTCTATGGTCGTTTGTTCAGTGATTAGCTGCTGCAGGCTCTCAAAGCGTGCGATAAATTTTTTATAAGATGCGCGGGTTTCTTTGAGTGGCCAGGCAGTTGATACCACTGCCGAAAGCGGCAGAGTATTTCCCAGTCCGGTATCGCTGGCCGAGAGTGCAGTTACTACTTTAGCTGTGCGTGTGCGTTGTAGTAAATCTTCTAGTGCTTCGTTCTTCTCGCCGGGGTAGGCAAACAGCCCCGGGTTGATGGGCGCGAAACCTTCCCAAATCAATTCTTTTTTCAGTGCTAATTTTTGTGCGTTGCTGGCATGGCTGGCCACATGCACCAAAGTCCATAGCCCATCCCATTGTTTTGCAGGTGATGCATAAACGCGCTGGTGAGCACGCAAAAATCGTTTTTCACCTTGAGTACTTAAACGGTACTGACTGCGCCTGCCGTGCCGTACGGCGTCCAGCCAGCCTTCGTCGGCCAATCGGTAGACGGCCGTGCGAACCAGTCGCTCGCTAATGCCAAATGGAGACAACAAGGCAATCAGGCTGCCCAACCATACAACGCCACCGCGCGGCGTGATGCTGTCACCAAAGACCGTCATCACCAAGGATTTGGCTCGCGGCGGGTTTACGCGCAGGCTCTGAGCAATCCAGCGGGCGACGGCGGGTGTAGCGGGTAGATTTGAAGAGGGCGATGACATTTTGTTAAACGATACAGTTTTTCTGTAAAACTATGTTTTAGCGTATCATAACGGCTATGTAAGCCCTTAGGAAGGAGTCCCTGCTATGTATGCCCAAATGGTCGATACCGGTACCACTAATCTGCGAGCTGTTGATGAGCTCAGCCCGCAAGAGCAGGCCTTTCAGCAGCGCATAGATGCTGATATCAAAATCGAACCCAGAGATTGGATGTCAGAGGCTTACCGCAAAACACTGATACGTCAGATTTCTCAGCATGCTCATTCAGAAATTGTGGGTCAGCTTCCTGAAGGTAATTGGGTTACCCGCGCGCCTACGCTTAAACGCAAGACGATACTTTTGGCGAAGATACAAGACGAAGCAGGGCATGGTCTTTATCTCTACAGCGCGGCCGAAACTCTGGGCGTTTCGCGCGATCAAATGACGCGCGATCTATTGGATGGCAAAGCAAAGTATTCCAGCATCTTTAATTACCCCACCTTGAGTTGGGCTGATATTGGCATGATAGGTTGGCTAGTCGATGGTGCTGCGATCATCAATCAAATTCCTTTGTGTCGTTGCTCGTATGGCCCTTATGCGCGTGCCATGGTGCGCATCTGTAAGGAAGAAGCTTTTCATGCACGCCAGGGATTTGATGTCGTTATGGCCTTGTGTCGCGGAACGCCAGAGCAAAAGCAGATGGCGCAAGATGCACTCAATCGATGGTGGTGGCCCGCGCTGATGATGTTTGGCCCGCCCGATACCGAGTCTGTGAATAGCGCGCAATCGGCACAGTGGAAGATAAAATTATTTTCTAATGACGAACTACGTCAGCGCATGGTTGATCAGACAGTGCCACAGGCCGAGTTTCTTGGCCTAACAATTCCTGATCCGGATTTGCGTTGGAATGAGACCAGCGGGCAGTATGAATTTGGTGCGATTGATTGGTCTGAGTTTTATCGCGTTTTAAAAGGTAATGGCCCGTGTAATCGCGATCGCTTACAAACTCGTCGCAAAGCTTGGGACGATGGTGCATGGTTTCGCGATGGCGTGAATGCGTATGCAGAAAAGCAGGAAGCTAAACGCACAGCTAAAGCAGCTTGATCTGCTAACAGGAGATAGCGATGAGCAAAGAATGGCCATTGTGGGAAATTTTTATACGCAGTCAGCACGGGCTGGCGCACAAACATGTAGGTAGCCTGCATGCGCCGGATGCCGAGATGGCGTTAAATAATGCGCGTGATGTGTATACCCGACGTAATGAGGGTGTTTCTATATGGGTGGTGCCTGCGAGTGTGATTGTTGCAAGCAGCTCTGAAAATAGCCAAGAATTTTTTGATCCTTCTGCCAGCAAAATTTATCGTCATCCTACGTTTTTTTCTATCCCGCCCGAAGTAGGCAATCTCTAAGGCGTTGAAATAATGGATACAGAAAAATTTATCTGGTGCTTGCGAGCGGGGGATTCAAGTTTGGTGTTGTCGCAGCGTTTGTCAGAGTGGTGCGGTAAAGGCCCGGCGCTGGAAGAAGACATGGCCCTAACCAACATCGCACTCGATTTATTAGGCCAATCGACCTTGTGGCTGTCTTATGCTGCAAACATCGAAGGCAAAGATCGCGATGAAGATGATCTGGCATTTTTGCGCGATGCGCATGAATTTCGTAATCTGCTTCTGGTTGAGCAGCCAAATCAGGGTTACGACTACACCTTGGTGCGGCAATTGTATTTTGATGTCTGGCATGCGCTGTGGCTGAAATCTCTCCTTGATTCATCCGATACAACGATTGCACAAATCGCAGAAAAATCCTTAAAAGAAGTGACCTATCATCTGCGTCGCAGCAGTGATTTGGTCATACGCTTAGGTGACGGTAGTGAAGAAAGTCATTCGCGTATGCAGAGCTCAGTCGATGAGTTGTGGATGTATTCCGGCGAATGCTTTATTGACGATGAATTAGATACGGTCATTGCGCAACGCAAAATCGCGCCGCTGCCATCGAGTTTAAAAGCCGAGTGGATGGCCACGATACAAAAAATATTTTCCGAAGCGACCTTAAGTATGCCGCCTACAGATGCCTGGATGCAGAATGGCGGTAAACAGGGACGTCATTCCGAACACCTTGGTTTTCTGCTGGCTGAGATGCAATTCCTTCAACGCGCCTATCCTGGAGCAACCTGGTGAGGTTTACTACAGAGCAGCTGTGGGAGTGCCTGTCGACGGTCAGTGATCCAGAAATTCCCGTTATTTCGGTGGTTGATTTGGGCATAGTGCGTGAACTGGCATGGCTAGATACTGATGTTTGCGAAGTGACGATCACACCGACCTATTCTGGTTGCCCTGCGATGCAAGTCATTGCAGAGAATGTCGAGCATGCATTACGCGGGCTGGGGGTAGAGAAAATTTCTATCCGAACTCAATTGTCTCCAGCATGGACCACCGACTGGATGAGTACTGCGGGCAGAGAAAAGCTCAAGACCTATGGCATTGCGCCTCCCATGCAATCGGCTATTGATATCTCTGCGCTGGGTAGTCGTGCTGTTCCTGATATAGCCTGTCCTCAATGCGGCTCTTTACATACGCGCTTGCTGAGTCAGTTTGGATCTACCGCATGCAAAGCGCTCTATCGATGTAATGATTGTCTTGAGCCTTTTGATTATTTCAAGCCGCACTAATGTGATGCACGTGGCTACCTACCTTTTTTAGTACAGGTTCTATGGCTCATTTCCATTCTTTAAAAATTTCTGCCGTGCGACGTGATACGCGCGATGCCGCTGTCATTAGCTTGGAGATTCCGGCAGCGTTATCCTCAGAGTTTCAGTACCAGCCAGGTCAGCACATCACCCTACGCGCTCAGATTCAGGGTGATGAAGTGCGTCGCTCGTATTCGATATGCTCAGCGATACAAGATACTGAACTGCGTATCGCCATAAAAAAAGTCAATGATGGTTTGTTTTCTACTTGGGCGACGACATCGCTTGAGGCGGGCATGAGGATAGATGTAATGCCGCCGACCGGAACTTTTCATGTGCCTTTGGATGGAACGCTGAAACGTCATTATTTAGCTATTGCCGCAGGTAGTGGCATTACTCCGATTTTTTCCATTATCAAAAGTACCTTGCTAGCCGAACCACAGAGTCGTTTTACTTTAGTCTATGGTAAT
>JAULVH010000236.1:12001-13138 GCA_032111105.1 Burkholderiaceae bacterium
AATCGCGCATCGTCTACGATTATGCTTAGAGATGACATCGCTAATCTTAAAGACAGATTTCTTGATCGGGTGTCTGTTATTCACGTAATGAGTCGTGAAAAACAAGATATTGATTTGTTTAATGGCCGGATTGATGCAGAAAAATTTCGTCAGTTAGCAGAGCAATGGATAGCATTAGCCGATATCGATCATGTATTCATTTGCGGTCCGCAGGCAATGATGGTGGATCTATCGGAGAGCTTGAAATCATTCGGCATGCCCAGTGATCGTATACACATGGAATTGTTTGGTGTCGCTGGCGAGCAGGCACCGCGCAAGCGCTCGGCAGTTGAGTCAACTTCTGGCGATACGACGGAAGTGACGGTCATCATTGATGGTCATCACCAAAGTTTTATTATGGATCGCGATCAGCAATCAGTATTGGACGCTGGCCTGCAGCACGGTATTGATATACGGTATGCCTGCAAAGGCGGGATTTGCGCTTCCTGTCGCTGTAAAGTGATAGAAGGTAAAGTGGATATGGATGCCAATCACGCGCTGGAAGACTATGAAGTTGCGCGTGGCTTTGTATTAAGCTGCCAGGCGTTTCCCATTACAGAAAAACTCGTGCTCGATTTTGATCAGGACAGTTAAATGAATAATGATATTGCTACTGATCCCAAGGCATTAGCCAAAGCCAGTGCTGAGCACATGTATGCTCGTGATCATGCGACACAGGGCTTGGGTATAAAGTTAATTGATGTGGGCCCTGGTTCGGCACGTATGCAAATGTTGGTGCGTCCCGATATGCTCAACGGCCATGCGATGTGCCACGGTGGGTTTATCTTTACCCTGGCAGATTCTACTTTTGCCTTTGCCTGTAATAGTTATAACTTGCAAACCGTCGCCGCTGGCTGCACTATCGAATTTTTAGCGCCAGCAAAAGAGGGCGAGTTATTGCAGGCTGAGGCGATAGAACAATCACGCAGCGGAAAAACAGGTGTGTATGACATTACAGTCACGAATCCGGACGGAAAAAAAATCGCACTCATGCGCGGAAAATCTCATCAGATTTCTGGATCAGTAATATAAAAAAACAAAAGCACGCACAAACGCAGGAGACCAGGGATGTCCATGCAAACAAGTCAGCCAGAACTT
>JAULVH010000236.1:13148-13591 GCA_032111105.1 Burkholderiaceae bacterium
AACAGCGAGTCAAGATGAATTGCAGGCTCTGCAATTGCAGCGGCTAAAAACAACATTGCAACATGCTTACGATCATGTGCCGCATTACCGCAAGAGTTTTGATGATCTGGGAATTCAACCTGGTGATCTGACGTCATTGTCCGATCTGTCTAAGTTTCCGTTTACAAGCAAAGATGATCTGCGGGCAAACTATCCGTTTGGTATGTTTGCTGTTCCGCGTGATCAGGTTGTGCGTATACATGCCTCCTCGGGCACCACGGGCAAACCCACGGTGGTTGGCTACACCAAAGAAGATATCGATACCTGGTCTCATCTGGTTGCGCGCTCCATACGCGCTTCGGGTGGAAGAGCAGGCGATATTGTTCATATCTCGTATGGCTATGGTTTATTTACCGGTGGCCTGGGTGCGCATTACGGTGCAGAGAAGCTGGGTTGTACTGTGA
>JAULVH010000236.1:13601-15641 GCA_032111105.1 Burkholderiaceae bacterium
AGAAAAACAGGTTCAATTAATTAACGACTTCCGCCCCGATATCACCATGGTGACGCCGTCGTACATGCTGAACCTGATAGAAGAATTTGAACGTCAGGGATTGGATCCTGCGGCTTCTTCTTTACGTATAGGTATTTTTGGTGCCGAGCCGTGGACAGAATCTATGCGATTCGAAATCGAGCAACGCGCTGGTTTGGAAGCTGTAGATATCTATGGATTATCTGAAGTGATGGGTCCGGGTGTTGCTAATGAATGCATAGAGACCAAAGATGGCCCGGTGATTTGGGAAGATCATTTTTATCCTGAAATCATTCATCCCGTAACGGGTGAAGTACTTCCTGATGGTCAGATGGGGGAATTGGTGTTTACCTCGCTAACCAAACAAGCCATGCCCGTCATACGATATCGCACACGCGATTTAACCCGGCTGCTGCCGCCGACTGCGCGCAGCATGCGTCGTATGGGAAAAATTCTTGGGCGCACGGATGACATGATGATCATTCGCGGTGTAAATGTATTTCCTTCGCAAATCGAAGAATTATTATTACAGCAGCCTGCATTGGCGCCGCATTATCAATTGATTTTGTCACGCGAAATGCATTTGGATCAGTTAGAGGTATTAGTCGAAACGCGCGAAGATGTTCGGCATGGTGATGGCATCCGCGGTGGTACATCGCTCGAGCATATGATCAAATCTTTAATAGGTATTTCATGCAAAGTCACCGTTTTGCCGCCCAATGGCGTTGAACGGACTCTGATCGGTAAAGCCCGTCGACTTGTAGATAAGCGTAATTAATGCCGGCTGTTTAGTCGGAAATGGTTGGGCTTATCTAGTCTTGGTTTACCATGCTGTTTTATACATTCATCATGGCCGAACATGCCTGAAATAGAAATTCGACCCGGTCAATCCATAGAGTTACTCAAGGCACTACACATTCTGACCCGTGACGGGAAAATGAATCAGGATAGCCGCCGCAAACTCAAGCAGGTTTATCACTTAGTCCAATTCATAGAGCCACTCTTACACCAGCTGGTGCAGGATAAGGGCGCAGTGTCGTTAGTCGATCATGGTTCTGGAAAATCGTATCTGGGTTTTATGCTCTACGATTTATTTTTCAAGCAGCGCAATGATGACTCACATATTTACAGTATCGAGACGCGGCCAGAATTAGTTGATCGCGCTAAGGCTCTGGCCCAGAGTCTGTCATTTGATCGCATGTCTTTCTTGCCCTTGTCTGTGGCTGAGTCGATAACGTCATCGGCGTTGCCTGCCACCGTAGATATCGTTACTGCACTTCACGCATGTGACACGGCGACCGATGATGCCATTAGCTTTGCTTTAAAAAAGCAGGCCAGGTATATCGTGTTGGTCCCTTGCTGTCAGGCTGAATTGGCGGGGGTACTCAGAAAGTTAAAATCACAATCATTAGCACGCGACGAGCTGACTGAGCTGTGGCGTCATCCATTACATACGCGCGAATTTGGTAGCCACACCACCAATGTACTTAGGTGTTTGCAGCTGGAAGCGCACGGCTACCAGGTGAATGTGACGGAACTGGTAGGTTGGGAGCACTCGATGAAAAACGAGTTAATTATCGCTACCTATAAAAATTTACCAGCTCAGCGAGGAGCCCAGCGTCTGCAGAAGGTGCTGATGGATCTGGGTTTGGAAGAAATGTCATCGCGCTATTGGTTGCCCGCCTGAACACGCCTTAATTAATTTTGGCCTTCAGGCTGACGGCGATGCAAGGTGGTGGCGGGCAAGGAATGGCTGGCGATAAAAATTTCATGAAGCAGCAAACTAAAACTACCTACCAGCAGCAGCATAGTAAATGCAAATGAAAAAGCGATCAGCGAGTCGATTTTGAGGTGCATGATGTCGCCCCCAAACAGAGCAACAACGATAGAGCAGGCCAGGATCATGCAACTGGTCGACATACCAAACGCACGATGAATCGCATTCGAGCGACGGTTAAGTACAGAAAGCTCATGTAACAGCGCGGCCCGCAAGCCTGAGCCAACGGAGAGGCGTTCTTCCAG
>JAULVH010000237.1:0-19060 GCA_032111105.1 Burkholderiaceae bacterium
GCGTAGTATTGGCCCCATTGATCATTCCACAATTTAGTCAGTGGAAAACGGGAGTCAACCCAATTCAAAGCCTTCGCTGCGATAGGTGCATCGTCAGGTAGTTTTTTCTCGACAAATGCCATGATTAAGCCTCGCCTTTCTCGTCTTTACCAATCGCGATTCGGGTATCACTCAGGTACATGTGCCTAGGAACCTGAAGGTTGTCAGGCGCAGGCTTGTTTTTATAAACACGACCTGCCAGATCAAATGTAGAACCGTGGCAGGGGCATAAAAAACCGCCTGCCCAGTCGTCTGGGAGTGAAGGTTGAGCGCCGGTTTCAAACTTCGTGCTCGGCGAGCATCCCAAGTGTGAGCAGATACCTACTGCAACCAGAATTTCTGGCTTGATGGAGCGGTATTCGTTGCGCGCATAGGCCGGAGTTAGGTCATCAGCGTTGCGCTCAGATTTAGGGTCAGCCACCAGCGCATCCGTTTTCTTCAGTGAAGAAACCATGTCAGGTGTACGTTTAATTACCCAAACCGGTTTGCCACGCCATTCGACCGTCTTCATCTCTCCAGGCTTGAGATCAGCGATATCAATCTCTACTGGCGCACCAGCAGCTTTAGCCCGTTCTGATGGCTCAAATGTAGACACAAAAGCTGCAGTCGCAGCCAGTCCAGCCACACCACCGGCTGCAGCGGTTGCAACCAGCAAGCCACGGCGACCCGGGTCGACCTGATTTTCGTCACTCATAACAACCCCAATCCATGAAATTGCAAAATTTGTACGGAGCTTCCGTTAACCCGCCATTATAGCGGAGCAGCTTTTTTCTTTCAAAGAAACCCACGTAAGCGAGCCCGCGCGCAGCACATCGCCGCACGGTTACACGCTTTTGTACGATTTAATGATATTCATTTGAAAACTTACTCAGGATAACGGGCATTAATTTCTGCCGGTGAGCTCAGTCCGCCTCTACCTGCCGATCGGCAATCGGATGTAAATCATCCACTGTAAGTAAGCCGAGACGACGTGCCTCATACACAGCCTCTCCTCTTGAATGGACCGAGAGTTTGCCGTAAATGTGCTTGATATGTGTCTGTACAGTTCCTATAGAAAGCCCCAGTGCACTGGCCACTTTCGCATAAGAACTTCCACGCGCTATAAGTTGGAGTATCGCTGCCTCACGCCGAGTGAGCAAATTCCACGCAGTAGGTAATGGCTCAGGTGTATGCGTGCGTTGCAAACGCATACGCGTGAGTACTTTGCGTGCTATCACCGGACTAATTGGCGAGCCACCATTGAGTACTTCCAACACAGCTCGCACCACTTCTTTATGGCCTGCTTCTTTAAGAACATAACCTGAAGCACCCGCTTCTATACAAGCCAATACCTTATCTTCATCACTGGACATGGTTATGACCATAATGTCAGCCTGGGGATTCAATCGTTGGCATGCATCGATGATCGTCAAGCCCGAACCTTCTGGGAATCCCAAATCAGTTAACAGTAAATCGCATTGATTTAATTCTAGCCAAAGTAATGCATGAGCAACTGTCTCGCAAGCTCCGGCAAGAACAAGCGAGGATTCCAGTTCTATTGCACTACAAAGAAGATGACGAGTTACAGCATCATCCTCCACAACCATTACTCTGGCACGACTTGGAGGCGAGACACAACGCATGATGAACATTAGACCAAACAAACAGGAATATCATCGGTGGACATTCGCTGCAATTTAGTTCCCAAAGCGCACATTAAACTTTTTTATCATCGCGACATAAAAAATTATGCCAAAAAATTAGAATGATGCTAATTAAATGAAATTTTAAGCCGTTATAAAAATAAATTTTTTCTTTAGACTGGGTTGGGGATATCTATAAATTGATGACGAATACCGAAATGATTCGCCACAAGCTCACCGAGTGCTTGAACGCCGTAGCGTTCGGTTGCATGATGACCGCAGGCTAAATAAGGCACGCCTGATTCGCGCGATAAATGAACTGTTTGTTCAGAAATTTCACCACTGATGTACACGTCGGCTCCTGCAGCAATGCTCTCTGCAAAAAGTGTTTGAGCTGCACCCGTACACCACGCCACGTGACTAATCCGTTGATCCGGGTCACCAATTAACAAAGGTGCTCTACCCAAGCTCACCTCTATAGCTTGCGCAAGCTCTCCCACAGTTTTAATCCCCGCCTGAACGCTACCCAGCCATCCTATATCTTGATCACCAAAACGCGAACTTGATTGAAATCCAAGTAAATTTCCCAATTGCGCATTGTTTCCAAGTACAGCATGCGAATCGAGCGGCAAGTGATATGCAAATAAATTGAGCTCATTTGCAAGCAACAAATGCAGACGCTGCTTTAACGTACCCACTACACGAGGATCTTCTCCGCGCCAAAAATAACCATGATGTACGATCACCGCATCTGCACCCGCTGCAATCGCTGCCTCTATTAACGCAATGCTTGCCGTTACACCACTGACGATCAAATTAATGGGATCCTTGCCCTCGACTTGCAGACCGTTTGGGCAATAATCCCGAAAACGAGTAATATCGAGCTCACTGGCGATAAATTTTGTCAGCTCGTCGCGTTGTACGATCTTTTGATTCATTTTTCTCCCTTTGCCTCTTACTAGTATGCGTCGTCTTTGGTTGCTTTTTGCGCAGGCCGTCACCGTTGCCCTGGCACTTTGGTTCATTGTAGCGACCCTAAAGCCTGAATGGCTGGCTCGAGGCAATTCAATAAGCCGCATTGAATCTACAAGCGTGCCCGTGCTGGAGGCCTCTGGCCCCATTACCTCTCAATCTACGTATCGTGAAGCCGCCCAGCGAGCTATGCCTGCCGTGGTCAATATTTTTACGACCAAGGAAGCAAAACAATCCGCCCACCCATTTAACAATGACCCACTGTTCCGACGGTTTTTTGGCGATGGTTTGGGCCAGGATGAGCGCCAGTTCAGCCTGGGATCCGGGGTCATCATCAGTCCTGAAGGTTACATACTCACTAATAACCATGTCATCGAAGCCGCGGACGAAATTGAAGTGGCGCTGGCTGACGGGCGAAAAATTCCGGCCAAGCTGGTGGGTACCGATCCTGATACGGACTTAGCAGTCATTAAAGTTAATCTGGCCGGCCTGCCCTCAATTACTCTGGGCCGCCTCGAAGGCATCAAGGTCGGTGATGTTGTGCTCGCTATAGGCAATCCCTTCGGCGTCGGCCAAACAGTCACGATGGGTATTGTGTCCGCCTTGGGGCGTAATCACTTAGGCATCAACACCTTCGAAAATTTCATACAGACAGACGCGGCTATCAATCCGGGAAATTCCGGCGGTGCTCTGGTGGATACACAAGGGCATTTACTTGGCGTTAACACCGCGATTTATTCGCGCAGCGGTGGCTCGCTAGGAATTGGATTTGCCATACCCGTGACTACCGTAAAAACGGTGATGGATGCGATTATCAAAAATGGTCAGGTGGTACGGGGTTGGATAGGCGTTGAACCGCAGGACATCACACCCGAACTAGCGGAGAGTTTTAGTCTGCAAAAATCGTCAGGCACCATCATCGCAGGGGTGCTAAAAGGCGGACCCGCGGACAAAGCCGGTGTTAAACCAGGTGATATTTTGATTTCTGTGGCAGAGAAACCTGTCACTGATACGGTGTCCATGCTCAACTTGGTCGCCCAGTTGAGTCCCGGCGAAAAAGTTAAAGTAACGATCCTACGCAAGTCGCGTGAAACGGTGCTCGATTTGACTGTAGGTCGTCGTCCTCGCATGAAAAAGCCGCGTTTGCCTGAGGGCGAATAGTCTATGCATCTGCGCGACTTGGTTCAGTTCTTAAGCGAGCTCGAGGAAAACAATAATCGCGCATGGTTTGTGATGAACAAACCCCGTTACGACATACTGCGCGCGGAGTTGCTTGAATTAGTAACGGGGCTAATTGCCGAGATTACTCGCTTCGATCCCGCTATAGCAGGCTGCAATCCCAAGAAAGCGCTATTTCGAGTAAACCGCGATTTACGCTTTGCGCGTGGGCGCCCACCTTACAAAACGACGTTCTCAGCAGCTATCACACCTACCGGCTTAAAAAAGCCCAGCCAAGGTGGTGGCCCCGCGTATTACTTTCATATTGATGCAAGAGGCAATATGCTAATCGCAGGTGGTGAGTACCGACCGCCTGCAGACAGACTGCGTGCCATACGCAATCATGTCGCAAACGATACCAATGGCTTTCGCAAACTCTCAAAAAACGCTGAAATAAATTCCGTGTTTGGTGGACTTATGCAAGAAGACAAAACGGTGCGTATGCCGAAAGGTTTCGATGTCGACGCAGTGCATGCCGAAGCATTGAAATTGAAAAGCTATGTGGCCTGGCGCGAAATTAGTGTGCGCACGATGGCACCTGCTTCGTTACCAAAACGATTGATGGATGATTTCAAAACGTTGGCGCCGCTGGTGAAATGGCTGCGAGCCGCTGGCCCCACTCCATAACGTATCGTTCTTAGAAAAGCTGTCCTGTCAGACAGCATCGGTTGTATCTTCTGGTGCCTTAGTTGCTCGCTCAAACAGCGGCGCCAAAAGCAAGCCTATCTCGTACAACAAACACAAGGGTACTGCGAGGAATAACTGACTCATGATGTCAGGCGGGGTCACTACGGCTGCGATTACAAAAGCACCTACTATGACGTAAGAACGAATAGCCTTGAGCTTTTCTACGGTTACCAGACCCATGCGAACCAACACGATGACTACCACTGGCACTTCAAAGGTGAGGCCAAAAGCCAAACACATGGTTAATACAAAATCTAAATAATTTTCTATATCTGGCGCCACCGAAATTGACTTGGGTGCAAAGTCGTTGATGAACTTAAAGACCGTGCCAAAAACAAAGTAATAACAAAATCCCACGCCCGTTACGAACAGCAAAGAGGAAGAGATAATCAAGGGCGCCACCAGACGCTTTTCATGCATGTAGAGTCCAGGCGCCACAAACGCCCACGCCTGATAGAGCACCCACGGCAGAGAGATCATCAGCGCCACCATCATGGTGACTTTCATGGGCACCATGAAGGGGGTTATCACCCCGGTGGCTATCATCTTCGAGCCTTCTGGCAAGGCATTCATCATGGGTTGCGCCAGGATGTCATAAATAGCCGACGCGCCAGGCCAGATAGCAAACAAGACAATGAACACCACTAGCACCACTGCCGAGGCGCGCACCAACCTGGTCCGCAATTCAATCAGATGCGAAATGAAGTTGTCTTTAAGGCCGGCGAAATTATCTTCTGACATTGATGAAGGCGCTAATTTATGGTGAGTTTTATGGCTAGCCAGCAAAGGTGTAAGAAACGAGGACTAGTGTATCAAGTGGTTAGCTTCTATCAATTAATTGCGAAACAGCGTTTTACTTAATTAGCGCTTCCTTAGCTAAAAAATCTGGCAGGTTTACTGCGACCAGGTCGGTAGCGGGCCACGCGAGCTGCGGCCGACAAGACGCGGGTTTTGCGTCCTGTTTTACGCTTGAACCACATGGGTAGCGACGAATTTTGCGTCAGTATTTTTTTACGAAAATCTCGCTGTTTGGCAGCAATCTCGCTTTCGCTAGGCACTCGCAGTCCCTCGTGCACACCAATAAAAGCTTGATTAGCTTCAGCTATGGCCTTACTGAAATCCTGCTCTGCCTCAGCAATATCATCAGCGACTGTTTTATTTAAATCGTTGGCAGAGCTGACGATGTTGTCCTGCATCTTGCGCAACTCATCCATCTGCATTTCGCGATTGACTTCGGCCTTAACGTTACTAATGTAGCGTTGGGCGCGCCCAAAGAGCGTACCAGCCATGCGCGCCACAGCAGGCAATTTCTCAGGCCCTATCACTACCAGAGCGACCGCACCGATCAGGGCAAGTTTGGTGAGGCCTAGGTCTATCATGGGATTAGAAACTCTGGAAATGGCAAATCAAACGGTCGCGGCCAGCGCGACCGTTGCAAAGGCGGGCAATCTTAGCTCTTGGATTTTTCGCGAGCTTCAACATCTATGGTGGCCTTGTCGGCAACCTGTGCGGCAGGCGCTGCAGGTGCAGCAGCTTTTTCGTCATCACTGCCTTTGACGCCGTCTTTAAATCCTTTAACGGCCTTGCCAAGATCTCCACCAATATTACCGAGCTTCTTGGTACCAAAAACCAGCATCACGATCACAAGCACGATAACCCAGTGCCAAATACTGAACGAACCCATACTTTTCTCCTAGGATTACTCTTTAAAACCCAAGCAATTAGTGCTGACCCTTCCATGGACGCGGACCGCCCATGACGTGTAAGTGCAGATGGTACACCTCCTGACCACCGTCAGGACCTGTATTAATCAGCGCCTTAAATCCCCCGGCAGGACCATCTGCAGCATTATCGTAGCCTGCGCCTAGTTCTCGCGCCAGCTTGGGTGCAAGTAGCATCATTTTACCCAACAAACCTTGATGTTTATCACTCCCATCGGCCAATGTAGGCAGGTGTTCTTTAGGAACGATCAGAAAATGGACGGGCGCGGCGGGATTGATATCGTGAAATGCAATCATATCGTCGTCTTCGTAGGCCTTTTTGGCAGGAATAGTTCCTGCGACAATCTTGCAAAAAATGCAGTTATCCACGTTCTGGCTCCTGTTTATCTGTTTTTATGTAGGTGCGCGGCAGTCATCTCACTCCACTGTCGCTGGAAAAATGTGTGGCTGACTTAATCCGGCCGCTCGGAGGCCTCACGCTGTTTGAGTTTACGATTGGCCATTTCCTCGATACCAGACAAGCCTTCGCGCCTGGCCAATTCATCTAATACCTGCTGCGGCGTGAGATCAAACTGGGCCAGCATAATCAGCGAATGAAACCATAAGTCAGCGCATTCATACACCAATTTACTAGCCTCGCTGCCGTTCCTGACATCCTTGGCCGCCATGACTGTCTCGGTCGCTTCTTCACCAATTTTTTTCAAAATCGCATCATCACCCTTTTGAAACAGGCGCGAGACGTAGGATTTTTCTGGATCGCCACCAGCATCCAGCTTGCGGGATTCGATGATTTCAGCCAGCCGGTGAAGAATATCGCTCATTTTTGTTTGTTATAAATATCTTCCGGGGCCTTGATCACGGGTTCTGTCGCAACCCATTCGGTCTGCCCATCGGTATTTTCAAATTTTTGGAAAAAACAGGAATGCCTACCCGTATGGCAAGCAAGATCACCCACCTGGGTAACCTTTAACAGCAGCACATCTTCGTCGCAATCCAGACGCATCTCATGCACTTGCTGAAAATGTCCCGATTCTTCCCCTTTGTGCCAGAGCTTCTTGCGTGAGCGGCTCCAATATACAGCCTGCCCCAACTCTACCGTGCGTGCCAGTGCATCACGATTCATCCACGCAAACATCAACACGTCGTTTGAGCCCATTTCCTGAGCAATGACAGGTACCAGACCATTCTCGTCCCACTTGATCCGATTTAACCACTTTGCACTTGCAATCATGCCAGCCTCACTGGAATTCCTTGCGCCGCCATGAACTGTTTAGCCTCACCCACACTGTGGTGTGCATAGTGAAAAATACTGGCGGCCAAGACAGCATCCGCATGCCCTTTGACTATGCCATCAGCTAAATCCTGTAACCCACCCACACCACCAGAAGCTATGACTGGTATCGATACCGCATCTGAGACGGCACTCGTTAGCGCAAGATCAAATCCTGATCGGGTACCGTCGCGATCCATGCTGGTGAGCAGAATTTCTCCAGCGCCTAGCGCTTGCATCTTGCGCGCCCATTCAACCGCATCCAGACCTGTCGCCTTGCGACCGCCATGGGTAAAGACTTCCCAGTGACCCGCCTGGCTACGCTTGGCATCAATAGCCACTACGATGCACTGCGAGCCATACTTCTTAGCTGCATCGTGTACCAATTGAGGATTCGTGATGGCTGATGTGTTGATACTGACTTTATCTGCACCGGCATTGAGTAGTCGTCGCACATCGTCAACGGCGCGCACACCACCACCAACGGTGAGTGGAATAAATACCTGAGAAGCCACAGCCTCAATGATATGAAGGATCAAATCTCTGTCATCTGATGAGGCGGTGATATCTAAAAAGGTGATTTCGTCAGCGCCTTGTTCATCGTAGCGGCGTGCAATCTCTACCGGATCACCCGCATCGCGCAACTCGACGAAATTAATACCCTTAACCACCCGCCCGGCGGTTACATCCAGACAGGGAATGATGCGCTTGGCAAGTGTCATCTCAGTCTTCTTCGCCGATCTCACCGGTGAGAAGATCGGCACGGTCTTGTGCCTGTTGCAAATCCAGTGTTCCTTCGTAAATCGAACGACCACAGATCACACCTTCTATGCCTTCGTCCTGAACCGCGCACAGTGCTTCTACATCCTTGATGTTGTGCACACCACCAGAAGCAATCACGGGAATAGTCATGCTTTGCGCCAGCTTGACGGTGGCTTCAATATTAACGCCCTTCATCATCACGGCCGATGTCGGTATACACAATCGCTTCGCAACCGTAATCTTCAAATTTTTTCGCCAGATCGATGACTTCATGACCGGACAATTTACTCCAGCCATCGGTCGCTACTTTTCCATCCTTGGCGTCGAGGCCGACAATAATCTGTCCCGGGAAGGCGCTACAGGCGTCATGCAAAAAGCCGGGATTTTTCACCGCTGCTGTTCCGATGATGATGTACGAAAGACCGCCATCCAGATAACGCTCTATGGTGTCTAAGTCGCGGATGCCACCGCCCAACTGTATGGGGATTTCATCTAAATCATGCTCTAGTGCGTACTCACGCACAGCAGCGACTATGGATTTAATGGCGGGCTCGTTTTTAGGCTTGCCGGCGAATGCTCCATTCAAATCCACCAGATGGAGACGCCGGGCACCTTGTTGCAACCAGTGGCGCGCCATCTCGGCGGGGTCTTCGGAGAACACGGTCACTTGGTCCATGTCACCTTGTTTCAGGCGGACGCATTGGCCGTCTTTGAGGTCGATAGCAGGTATGAGCAGCATGGCTACTGTGGGGTCGGTGGAGAGATAGTCGGGTTAGTGAGAAAAACGTGTGCCTAGACTCAGGGATTCCAATGTACAAAATTTTTATACAACTGCAAACCAGCAGCAGCACTTTTTTCGGGATGAAATTGGGTGGCGAAAATATTATCCCGCCCTGCGGCGCAGCAAAATGGCAAACCGTAAACAGTTTCGCCCAGCGCGTGATCCAATTGCTCGGGTACTGCGTAATAACTGTGAACAAAGTAAAAATAACTATTGTCTGCAACACCGTCCCACAGCGGATGGGGCTTTAGCTGCCTTACCTGATTCCAGCCCATCTGCGGTACTTTATAGCGCGATCCGTCCGGTTGATGCTGGCCTTCCAGCTGAAACTTCACCACTTTACCGGGCATAAGACCCAGACAGTGGGCGTCGCCTTCTTCGCTGGTATCAAACAGCATCTGCTCGCCAACGCACACGCCAAACAGGGGCTTGTTACGTACGGCCTCCATCAAGGCTTCCAGCAAACCCGACTCACGCAAGGATTGCATACAGTCTGGCATCGCACCCTGGCCTGGCAATACGATGCGATCTGCTGCACGTATGGCGTCGGCGTGGCTGGAAACGGTGACTTCTGCCTCCGGCGCAACATGCATCAAGGCCTGCGCTACCGAGCGCAGATTACCCATGCCGTAATCAACCACCACTATCTTATTCATGAAGTCATTTAGCGCTTGCGCGGCACGACAGGCCAGGCAAACAAGCTGTTATCAGAGGCTACCTTTGGTGGAAGGAATGGTGCCAGCTGCGCGAGCATCAAGTTCTGCTGCCATACGCAATGCACGGCCAAACGCCTTAAATACGGTTTCACATTGATGGTGAGCGTTTTCGCCGCGCAGATTATCAATGTGCAGAGTCATCAGGGCATGATTAACAAAACCCTGGAAAAATTCGTGTGTGAGGTCCACATCAAAGCTGCCTATCATCGAGCGCTTAAACGGCACGTGAAATTCCAGGCCTGGACGACCAGAAAAATCAATAACTACCCGCGATAAGGCTTCATCCAAGGGCACATAAGCATGGCCGTATCGGCGTATACCTTTTTTGTCGCCCAAGGCTTTGGCAAACGCCTGCCCTAAGGTGATGCCCACGTCTTCCACGGTGTGGTGAGCATCGATATGCAAATCGCCCTTGGCGCTAATATCGAGATCAATCAGACCATGGCGCGCGATCTGGTCGAGCATGTGGTCGAGAAAAGGAACGCCCGTGTTGAGTTTCTGCTGACCGGTGCCATCAATATTGATAGCTACCCGAATCTGAGTTTCGTTGGTATCTCGGACAACTTCTGCTGTACGTGCCATGGCTAGGGTAATTTTAAGAATGAAGGCTGGATTTAAGGGCAGTGAGAAAAAGTGCATTCTCAGCCGGCGTGCTCACGGTAACCCGCAGGCAGTTATCGAGTAAAGCATGCATTTTACCGACATTTTTAACCAATACCTTGTGTTCTAGTAGGCGCTCGAATACCTGGCTGCCCGTTAACCCCGCATGGGTTACGCGAAACAAAATAAAGTTAGCCGCCGAAGGAAACGCCTCCACACCAGCCAAATCTGCCAAACTCGACAATAGCTGTTGACGTTCGGATCGAATAGAAGCTGCCTGCGCATCCAACACATCAGTATGCTCAAGCATAAACGCGGCAGTAACTTCGGTGAGCACATTCACGTTATAGGGCGGGCGCACTTTATCAAATTCAGCCAACAGTGCTTGAGACGCCGACATGTAACCCAGACGTATACCTGCCAAACCAAGTTTGGAAACCGTACGCATAACGATTAAATTCTCGAACTCAGGCAACTTCGACATAAAACTATCACCGGCGAAGGGCTGGTAGGCCTCATCCACTATCACTAATCCAGTATCACCAACTTCGCGAATAATTTTCAGCATCGCCTGAGCATCAAACAAATTACCTGTCGGGTTATTGGGATAGGCCAGATAGGTAATAGCGGGACGATGCTCGCGTACAGCTGCCAACATGGCTGGCAAATCAAGAGTGAGATCTTTGTTTAGCGGCACGCCTATGAATTCCAGTCCAGCCAATTGCGCTGACATGGCGTACATCACAAAACCCGGCACCGGCGCCAACACTTTCGCGCCCGGTTTGGCACACGCTACCGACACGATGCTGATTAACTCATCTGAGCCATTACCCAAAACCACATCCCAACCCATGGGCACGCCCTGCTTGGCGCAAATAGCGGCCTTCAGATTTGCATAGGTAGGAACAGGATAGCGATTAAGCGCAGCTGACCCTAAACGCCGGCCTAATTCCTGTTGCAGCTCAGGAGAGAGCGTGTAAGGATTTTCCATAGCATCTAGTTTCACAAAACCAGAAGCATCAGGTACGTGGTAGGCCGACAGAGCGCGCACATCGGCGCGAATTATATTTTTGCTGACTGTCATAGTTAAGTTATTTCAGCCCTTATTCAGCCGTAATTCAGCCGAACGTGCATGCGCAGGCAAGCCTTCGCCGTAAGCGAGTTCAGCGGCGATTACACCTAAGGTTTGTGCGCCGGATTGGCTTACATGAATAATCGATGAGCGCTTTTGAAAATCATACACGCCGAGTGGCGAAGAAAAGCGCGCAGTGCGCGAGGTGGGAAGTACGTGATTAGGGCCCGCACAATAATCACCCAGCGACTCGGATGAAAATTTACCCAAAAACATAGCACCTGCATGACGAATTTTATCGGCCCACTGTTGTGGCTGTTCAGCTGAAATTTCTAAATGTTCAGCTGCTATCGTATTGGCGATGTCGCAGGCTTCATTCATGTCGCGCACTTTGACCAAGGCTCCACGATTCGTGAGCGAAACGCGTATCACATCGCGTCTGGGCATATCCGCCAACAACTTATTCACACTCGCTTGCACACGCGTTAAATAATCAGCGTCCGGACACACGAGTATGGATTGCGCCAGCTCGTCATGCTCAGCTTGCGAAAACAAATCCATGGCAACCCAATCAGGATCGGTGCTGCCGTCGGCAAGAATAAGAATTTCAGATGGTCCAGCAATCATGTCTATGCCAACCACGCCAAATACGCGACGCTTAGCGGCTGCAACATAGGCATTACCTGGCCCAACTATTTTGTCGACCTGCGGTATGGTCGCTGTGCCATAGGCGAGCGCTGCAACGGCTTGTGCTCCGCCTATGGTGAACACTCGGTCAACTCCAGCAATTTCAGCCGCTGCCAACACTAACTGATTTTTTATACCATCAGGCGTAGGCACCACCATAATGATTTCACCCACACCAGCAACTTTTGCGGGAATCGCATTCATCAACACCGACGAGGGATACGCCGCTTTACCGCCGGGGACATAAATGCCCACTTTGTCGAGCGCTGTGACTTTTTGCCCTAGTACCGTGCCATCGGCTTCCGTAAAAAGAAATCCATCTGAGCCGCATTCTTTTTTTTGTCGTTCGTGATAGATGCGCACTCGATCGGCAGCTTGCTGCAATGCGTGGCGACGCACCTCGGGCAGCCCGGCCAATGCAGCTTGTCTTTCAGCGCGTGGAATTTCTAAGGCTTCAATGTTGGTCGCAGAGAGGCGATCAAATTTGGTAGTGTATTCAAGTAATGCAGCATCTCCACGCTGACGAACGTCAGCAATGATAGTTGCGGCTACGCGATCAATAGTTTCATCCTCAGTGGCGTCAAAGGCTAATACAGCCATCAGCTTGTGATGGAAATCGCTGTCGGTAGAATCAAGGTGGCGTATGACGACGGACATAAATTATTTTTCGCTACGTGAGGCGCGATCAAACGCATCAATGATGGACTGAAGTTTTTCTCGTTTAAGTTTTAGAGCGGCCCGATTCACAACCAAGCGCGAAGAGATGTCCATAATATGCTCCACCTCAACCAAATTATTGGCGCGCAGGGTACTGCCGGTAGACACCAAATCAACGATGGCGTCGGAGAGTCCTACCAAGGGGCCCAGCTCCATAGAGCCATATAACTTGATCAAATCAACGTGCACACCTTTTTCTGCAAAATGTTCACGCGCAACCTGCACGTATTTGGTCGCCACTCGCAAACGGGCACCCTGTCGCACAGCATTTGCATAATCAAAACCAGCATGCACGGCAACCGACATCCGGCATTTAGCAATATTTAAATCTATCGGTTGATACAAGCCCTCACCGCCATGCTCAAGCAGCACGTCTTTGCCAGCGACACCAAAATCAGCTGCGCCGTATTGCACATAGGTTGGCACATCCGATGCACGCACTATGACTACGCGCAGTTGCGGGTCGCTAGTAGGCAATATTAATTTGCGCGATTTTTCCGGATCTTCGGTAACGACGATGCCGGCTGCTTTGAGTAACGGCAAAGTCTCTTCGAAGATGCGCCCTTTGGACAGGGCAAGTGTAATGATCTGATCCGTCATGAGATTCTTTTTATGTCAGCACCAACGGCCGATAGTTTGGCTTCCATGCGATCGTAACCACGATCCAGATGATAAATACGATCTATCAGTGTTTGCCCTTGTGCAGCCAGACCAGCAATCACCAACGATGCTGAAGCACGCAGATCGGTTGCCATCACGGGCGCTCCTATCAATCGCGGTACGCCATTGATGATGGCGGTATGGCCATCGATATCGATAGCCGCACCCAGGCGATTGAGTTCTTGTACGTGCATGTAGCGATTTTCGAATATGGTTTCTGTCACGCGACTGGTGCCCTCAGCAACGCAGTTGAGCGCCATGACCTGCGCTTGCATATCGGTGGGAAATCCAGGGTATTCCGTGGTTCGAAAATTTACTGCTTTGGGCCGACTGCTCATTTGAACTCGTATCCAATCGTCGCCATTGGTGATGATGGCTCCCGCCTCGCGCAGTTTATCTACGACGACATCGAGCAAATCCGCGCGCGCATGCCTGAGTATCACGTCGCCACCTGCAGCAGCAACTGCACACAAAAATGTACCCGTTTCTATGCGATCGGCAATGACTGAGTGCGAGGCACCATGCAAAGCCGCTACACCGGTCACACGCAAACAATCGGTGCCTATACCTTCAATACGCGCGCCCATGGCAACCAATAAATTGGCCAGATCCGTGACTTCCGGTTCGCGAGCGGCGTTTTCAAGTACCGTCTCGCCTTCAGCCAACGTGGCGGCCATCAATAAATTTTCGGTACCCGTGACAGTAATCATGTCAGTAACAACGCGAGTACCTTTGAGTTTTTTAGCGCGCGCATGTATGTAACCAGCTTCGATGCGTATCTCAGCACCCATGGCCTGCAAACCTTTGATGTGCTGATCGACGGGTCGCGAACCTATGGCGCAACCGCCTGGCAAGGACACCTTGGCTTCACCAAAACGCGCCAGCAACGGACCCAATACAAGTATCGATGCGCGCATCGTCTTGACCATTTCATAGGGCGCTTCGAGTCGATTGATATCGCGACCGCACAGCTCCGTCAGACCGTCCTTGGTCTGTACCGTCAGGCCCATTTGCATGAGTAGCTTTTGTATCGTTGCTACGTCCTGCAACCTGGGTACGTTAGCCAAAGACAAGGTATCTGCCGTGAGTAGTCCTGCGCACAAAATAGGCAGCGCCGCATTTTTAGCTCCGGACACAGTAATTTCACCCGAGAGCCGATTTCCGCCAGTGATCAGCAGTTTATCCATTACGACGTATATTCTTCCGGCGTGAGTGTTTTCATCGACAGCGCGTGTATCTCTTCGCGCATACGGTCACCCAGTGCTGCGTATACCAGTTGATGACGCTGTATCGATCGCTTGCCGACAAACGCGGGTGATACGATCACCGCTGAGAAATGCTGGCCGTCGCCATCCACTTCCACATGCGTGCACTCAAGTCCGTTAGCGATGTACTCTTTGATTCGTTCAGGTGTAGGCAACACGATTTACCTTTGTAAAAATTCTAAAAAATTCAGTTTTGCAGTCGTTAATTATTCATCAATGCCGCAATTTATAACCACTCTTGAGCAGCCGTACTGAGATACCTGCCAACACCACAAAAAATACCGTGACTATCAGCAGGCTAGTCGCAGGAGGCACATCGGAGTGACCGAAGAACCCATAGCGAAAGCCATCTATCATATAAAAAAACGGATTGGCATGCGAAACTGCAAGCCAAAATGGCGGCAGCGAGTGCACTGAATAAAAAACACCCGCTAAGAACGTGGCAGGCACAATTAAAAAATTCTGAAATGCCGCAAGCTGATCAAATTTTTCAGCCCAGATTCCCGCCAGCAAACCCATGGTACCGAGTATGGCCGAGCCAACTAGCGCGAACGCTATGATCCATAACGGCGCAACAAAGGACAGCTTGGCAAACCAGACAGTAATCAAAAATACGCCACTGCCCACTGCCAAACCTCTAACCATCGCCGCCAACACATACGCGCCAAACATTTCCCAGTGAGATAGCGGCGCGAGCAAAACAAACACCAGGTTGCCGGTAATTTTTGATTGAATCAACGAGGACGATGAATTGGCAAATGAGTTTTGTAATACGCTCATCATGACCAACCCAGGCACCAGAAAAGCGGTATACGAAACCCCAGGAAAAACCTGTACATGCTCTTCCAGCACGTGACCAAAAATGAGCAGGTACAGCATGGCGGTCACGATGGGAGCGGTGAGCGTTTGCGTCGCCACTTTCCAAAAGCGCAGCAATTCTTTTAAAAATAACGCCTGAAATCCTGTCATTCTTTCCCACCCATAACTTGAATGAACACATCCTCAAGATCGGCTTGATGCAGCTGCAGATCTTCCAGCTTGGCCCCTGAGTTACGAATAGCTGTCAGTATTCCCTCGACCTCATCTTGATGATTGACGCGCAAGGTGTACTGCTTACCTGCGAGCAGTTCATCCGGATGGGACACGAGTGCATGCAATGACGGAGGAAGTTTGGCGCCCGACAGCTTAACCACCAGCTGCGAACCAGAAATACGTCGTATCAATGCCGCTGTCGAATCCAGCGCAACTACGCGACCAGATTTGAGCATGGCAATGCGGCTGCACAAGGCCTGCGCTTCTTCGAGATAGTGCGTGGTCAAAACCACAGTGTGACCTTCGCGATTTAAACGCCCAATAAAATCCCACAAGGTCTGTCGCAACTCGACATCCACCCCTGCGGTGGGCTCATCAAGCATGATGACCGGCGGCTTGTGCACCAGTGCCTGAGCCACCAGCACGCGTCGTTTCATGCCGCCCGACAAAGAGCGCATGTTGCTGTCAGCCTTGGCGGTGAGGTCCAGATGATGCATAACCTCATCTATCCATGCGTCGTTGTTGCGTATGCCGAAGTAGCCAGACTGCATGCGCAATGTTTCGCGGACCGTAAAAAAGGGATCGAAAACCAGCTCTTGAGGTACCACACCCAAACACTGGCGAGCACGTCGATAGTCGGTCACGGCATCATGGCCTTGGATTACCACGCGACCCTCATCGGCACGGGCTAGCCCTGCGATGATGGAAATCAGCGTGGTCTTGCCCGCCCCATTAGGGCCTAGCAGGCCAAAAAATTCGCCTTCTTCTATGTTTAGCGATACGCCGCCCAACGCCTGCAACGAGCCGTAGCGCTTTTTGACGTTATCAATCTGTATGGCTGTCATGGAGGGAATATCAAGACCTAGGGTGCACGCGTAACTGTGTACGCGCAAAGTCGTTGATTATAGGGGATTTAAGGTCTTAGACCGGGGCTGCTGATTAGCCCGCAGGAAGGTTAGTGCTATGCCCAACGATTAGAGCAGAACATCAACCCCATATAACTGCGCCAGACTATGCAGGCCGGCCGGCAAACCAACCAGCTGCAGGCTGACGTTTTTTTCGGCTGCGGCACGTTGCCAGGCTACTAGCGTAGAAACGGCCGAGGAATCAAAGTGAGTCAGCTGCGTAAGATCGATGGTAGTCATACCCCGCCTGATCGCCTCTAGGCCGTCGTGCAAGGCAGTCGCAGCGTCGGACATAGTAATCGTAGTTGGCGCAAAACTCATCTCAGCTCTTGGTCTGTTTAGGTGGCGTGGCAGCCAGCCGCTTGTTCCGTTCAGCCAGGGCCTTAATCAAACCATCGATACCGTTTTTGCCAATTTCTGAGGCAAACGTACCCTTGTAGGTTTCGATCAGCCAGGCGCCGAGTATGTTCACGTCGTAAATTTTCCAGCCGGCCGCTGTTTTTTCCAGCCGGTAGTTAAGCTGTATCGGCTCACCGCGTGCCTGCACCACCATGGATTTGACTTCCACCTCATCATCATCCGCAGAAGCGCGCATGGGCTTAAATTCAAGCACTTGATTGCGTACCTGGGAGATAGCTCCTGAGTAGGTATAAATCAATAACGTACGAAATTCAGCAATAAGCGCTGTCTGCTGGTCAGGTGTTGCATCGCGCCAGAATCTTCCTGCTGCCAACGCTGTCATGCGCTGAAAATTCACATGGGGTATGACCTTAGTCTGGACAACCTCCATGATGCGCTGCTGGTTACCCGCCTGGATTTGCTTATCCGTTTTGGCCAGATCCAAAATTTCCTGGCTGACGCGCTTGATGAGCACATCTGGAGCTTCTTGCTGCGCACTCGCCTGACCAGCCATGAACAAACACGCAGTCAGCACGCCAACACAGAAAACTCTCAACGTATACATAGTAAGCCCGGATCTAAAGTGGTTTGAGCCGCTGCCGTAAGCAGCCCTAAGCCGAATGATACCGAATGCCCGGCAAACCTATCAAAAACTAGTACAAAAGTGTTGCGCACGCAACGGATCAATCCTTGCCGTCGCGAATACGGCTCTCTCTGCGCTGCAGGTAGGCATCCCGATAAAACTGGTATGGATCAAGCGCTGCACCTTCCATAATGGTTGTGGTATCCAGCACGGCGGCACGATCGTCCACAACACGAATTACCCGGCCCGTATTTTTAGCTCGAACTGGAACATCACTCGATGACGTCCAGGGATCGGCATAGAAATCTACCGGCTTGGCAAGCGCATCACGCACCGTGCTAGGCCCCAGCAAGGGCAAAACGAAATAAGGACCCGACTTGGCACCCCAGACCGCGAGTGTCTGTCCGAAATCTTCTTCATGCTTAGGCAATCCCATAGGAGTAGCTACATCAATCAAACCCGCCAGTCCTATGGTGGAATTAAAAATGACTCGGACTAAATCCGTGGTGCCGTCTTTAGGCTTACCTTGCATGTAATTGTTAGCAGCAGTCCACACATCGCCTATGTTGGCAAAGAAATTACCTATCGCTTCACGTACCACGCTAGGCACAACATTCACGTAACCCGTGGCCACAGGCTTGAGTACATTGTCGTCCACAGACTTATTAAATGTGAACATCGACCGGTTATAGTTTTCAAAAGGATCGCGAGGATCGCTGCCTGCTCCGGGCACCGTCGTGGCGCATGCCGTCATTAAAAATGACGCCACCAGTACGGCGCACCATCGGATTAATCGTTGTTCGCCTGTCATTTTTTCTCTCCGCCGCTAGACTCGGCCGTCTTACTAAATAAAAACTGACTTATCAAATTCTCTAACACGATAGCCGATTGTGTACTTTTGATACGCTCACCCTCGGCAAAATTCTTGACGTCGCCGCCGGGCTCCAATCCCACGTATTGCTCTCCCAGCAGGCCCGAGGTCAGGATTTTAGCCGAGCTGTCTCGAGGAAACTGAAACTCGGACTCAATCCGCATAGTCACTTGCGCCTGAAATGTTTTGTCGTCGAACGCAACGCGCTCTACCCGACCCACCACGACACCATCACTTTTGACGGGTGCGCGGGGCTTCAGGCCACCAATATTGTCAAACCGTGCCACTAGTGCGTAGCTGGGGCCAAAGCTCATGGAGCTCATATTGCCCGCCTTAAGGGCCAAGAACATCACTGCTATTGCACCCAGCAGTACAAACAGCCCCACCCAGACATCCATAGATTTTCGCTGCATCTATTCCTCAACTAAACATGAGTGCTGTGAGCAAGAAATCCAGCAACAACACCATCAACGAACCAATA
>JAULVH010000238.1:0-6258 GCA_032111105.1 Burkholderiaceae bacterium
GCGCCAACGTGAAGGCTATGGGTTGCGCACCCATGGCCGCAAGATCAGAAAGATTAACGGCTAAGGCCTTATGACCTAAATCATAGGGATTGGCACCGGCAAAAAAATGTCGGCCTTCAACCAGCATGTCGGTAGATACAGCTAACAGTTCGCCCGCTGGTGGTTGTAGTAAGGCACAGTCATCGCCTACCCCAAGTTGCACTGGGCCACCGGCTCGCGTGGGACGGTTGAAGTAACGAGTTATGAGTTCAAATTCACTAAGCATGTGCAGATTTTACCCAAGTGTGTCGTGACAAAATTTTTCCTGTCTTACTGATCATCAGTATCAGGCGGCTGGTTTTCTGGAAAATCGCCTGTTTATCAGCTGGCTAAGCATAAACGCTGTGCCCAGAGGGGAGTGTGGGTAAGCTCAGCCAGACCGCAACACGGCTCGCTGTCAGGGGACTTTGGGTTCGAAAATCAGTGGTCTGATAAAATCGCACATCGAGTATGACGCATCAATGAAAGCCGCCCCACCATGGAATCAGATAAAAACCAACAAGAGCTCCTTCAGCAATTTCGTCAGGCCGCTCTCGAATATCACGAATTCCCCTCTCCAGGAAAAATCAGTGTCACTCCCACCAAGCAGCTGACCAATCAGCGCGACCTGGCACTGGCCTATTCTCCCGGCGTGGCTGCCGCCTGCGAGGAAATTGCAGCGGACCCCGCAAATGCCTTCCGCTACACCGCCCGCGGTAATCTGGTGGCGGTTATTACCAACGGTACAGCAGTACTTGGTCTTGGCAACATCGGGCCGCTAGCTGCCAAGCCGGTTATGGAAGGCAAGGGTGTACTTTTTAAAAAGTTTGCCGGTATCGATGTGTTCGACATAGAGATCAATGAATCCGATCCCGATAAATTAGTCGACATCATCGCAGCACTTGAGCCTACCTTTGGTGGCGTTAATTTAGAAGACATTAAAGCGCCCGAGTGTTTTTACATAGAGCGCAAACTGCGCGACCGGATGAAGATTCCGGTGTTTCATGATGATCAGCACGGAACAGCCATCATCGTTGGTGCGGCGATTATGAACGGCTTAAAGGTCGTCGGTAAAGATCTCAAAAAATGCAAATTGGTTGTCTCTGGTGCCGGAGCTGCTGCATTAGCATGTTTAGATTTGATCGTTGATCTTGGTTTTCCGATTGAAAATATCTTTGTGACCGATTTAGCCGGTGTGGTTTACAAAGGCCGTAAAGAATTAATGGATCCTGATAAAGAGCGCTTTGCTCAGGATATTGCAGCGCGCACCTTGGCTGACGTTATTCCCGGTGCAGATATTTTTCTCGGACTGTCTGCCGGTGGAGTACTCAAGCCCGACATGGTGCGCGTGATGGCAGAGCGCCCACTGGTGTTAGCACTGGCGAACCCGACACCAGAAATTCTTCCTGAAGAAGTGCGCGCAGTGCGTGACGATGCCGTCATTGCAACCGGTCGTTCGGATTATCCAAATCAAGTCAACAATGTCTTGTGCTTTCCGTATATTTTTCGCGGCGCATTAGATTGTGGTGCAACCACGATTACGCGCTCTATGGAAATTGCGACCGTTCATGCGATTGCAGAATTAGCGCAAGCAGAGCAATCCGACATTGTTGCAACCACCTACGGCGTAACGAATCTGGCATTTGGCTCGGAATACATTATTCCTAAGCCGTTTGATCCGCGCCTGATGCTAAAAATTGCGCCTGCTGTTGCACTGGCCGCAGAAAAATCTGGTGTGGCGCAACGTCCTATTAAAGACATTGCTGCGTATACCGACAAACTGCAGCAATTTGTTTATCACAGCGGTAGCTTAATGAAGCCTGTGTTTGCCATGGCTAAAAAAGCTCCGGCAAGCAAAAAACGCATCGTGTTTGCTGAAGGCGAAGAAGAACGCGTATTGCGGGCGGTGCAGGTGGTGATCGACGAAGGCCTTGCAAAACCCATTTTGATAGGCCGTCCGGCGGTATTAGCTCAGCGTATCGAGCGTTATGGATTGAGATTACGACCAGAGATAGATTTTGATGTCATCAATCCTGAGCGCGATGACCGCTATCGCTCTTACTGGGAGACCTATCTGTCGATGACTAGTCGCAAAGGCATTACCGAGCAATATGCCAAGCTCGAGATGCGCCGTCGTCATACCCTCATTGGTTCTATGGCGATCCACAAAGGCGACGCAGACGGCATGATTTGCGGCACCTTCGGCACCGTTAATTTGCATCTGCATTACATCGATCAGGTGCTGGGACGACGCCCTGGTGTCAATACCTATGCAGCGATGAATGCGCTGGTGCTGCCTGATCGTCAGGTGGTTTTGGTAGACACTCATGTGAACGAAACTCCCACCGCCGAGCAGATTGCTGAAATTACGATCATGGCGGCCGAGGAGATGCGACGTTTTGGTCTGCATCCACGCGCAGCTCTGCTATCGCATTCTAATTTTGGTAGTAGTAACAGTGAATCCGCTTGCCGTATGCGCGAAGCCTTAGCGCTGATACGTGCGCGTGCGCCTGAGCTGGAAGTCGATGGTGAAATGCATGGCGATGTCGCACTGGGTGCGCATACGTTGCGACAGGTTATGCCAGATACGCCACTCAAAGGGGACGCCAATCTGCTGGTATTCCCCAATATGGATTCAGCCAATATTGCCTACAACTTACTTAAGGTAGCTGCGGGTAATGGCGTTGCGATTGGCCCGATATTGTTAGGTTGTTCGCGCGCTGTTCATGTCCTGACTTCATCGGCGACCGTGCGCCGCATCGTCAACATGACGGCATTAGCGGTGGTGGACGCTGTATCGCAGCGCTAAAGGCGGGTTTGAGTTAGCCTGGGCTGTCGAACCCAAGGGGGAACGACAGCCCATATTCTTTTCTTGCAGATAATTTCTCTGATTTACAATACGGCTCAGTTTAGTCCCAGAGGACAAGCATTTGACCGCCATCCCGCTCGCCGTTGATCTCGACGGCACGCTGATACTGACCGATACCCTGCACGAGTCCGCCGTGCGGGCTTTGCGATCCCATCCGCTACAGACACTGCAGATCCCGCTATGGTTAGCCAGAGGTAAGGCTTATCTTAAGCAGCGACTCGCCGCGCTGACCGATTTTGACCCGGCCGCTTTGCCTTACAACCATGCGTTGATCGCTTGGTTAAAAGAACAGCGTGCCAACGGCAGGCAGTTAATTCTCTGTACTGCTTCAGATCAGCTGATAGCTCATGCCATTGCCAAGCATTTGGGTATTTTTGATGACGTGATGGCCAGTGACGGCACACATAATCTGAGCGCAGCCAATAAAGCCGCCACGCTGACCCAGCGTTTTGGTCATAAAGGATTTGATTACGTCGGCAATTCTTCTGACGATCTTCATGTATGGAGTGCCGCCCGCCGCGCGGTTGTAGTGAATGCCTCTGCGCAGGTGCTGCAGCGGGCACGACTATGCTGTGAAATAGAAAAAGAATTTTCGCCAAACTCGTCGAGTGTAGGTGCGCTCACTAGCGTATTGCGCATGCATCAGTGGCTTAAAAATCTGCTGTTATTCATGGCGCCGCTCGCTGCGCATCAGATGCCCGGGGCTGATTTATCGAGCATGTTACTGCTGGCGTTTTTATCATTTAGCCTGTGCGCATCGGCAGTATACATAGCCAATGATTTATTTGATTTGGATAGTGATCGTCATCATCCACGTAAACAGCGGCGTCCGTTTGCCTCTGGCCGAGTCAGCGTCGCGCAAGGCGTAGTCCTATTTGTTTTACTGCTGATAAATGCATTCCTTTTCGCTTTACCCGTAGGGCCGGCATTTTTGGGATGGTTAGGTTTTTATTTTTTACTCACGTGTGCGTATTCATGGGGTTTAAAACGCGTAGTTCTTATCGATTGCTTAGTTTTAGCGATGCTCTACACCGTGCGCATAATTGCGGGTGCAGCAGCAGCAGGAATTTCATTGTCTTTCTGGTTGTTGGCTTTTTCTGTGTTTTTATTTTTATCGCTTGCGTTTGTAAAACGCTATGCAGAATTAAAAATTCAGGCAGAGGTTGGGCGTGACCATGCGCATGGACGTGGTTACTGGACCTCGGATGCGCCACTGGTTCAATCATTAGGAATTACCTCAGGCTATGCCTCGGTGGTGGTTCTAGCGCTGTATCTCAACAGTGATGCTGTAGTAAAGCTCTACCAATTACCTGTCTTTATGTGGAGCGCAGTACCCGTCATGCTGTTTTGGATTAGCTGGATGTGGATGAAAGCGCACAGAGGTGAAATGCATGACGATCCGCTGCTGTTTGCCGTGCGAGATAAAGCGAGCTTACTTGCGGGTGCTGCTTTTGCATTCGTACTTTTCATAGCGACCCGGGGTGTGTCGTGGTAGCGATTAATTCCTGGGGAAGGCTGGGTCAGTTTGAGCATACAGTTCACAGGCTCTCTGATCGATTAAGTGTCGCCACCCAATTACAGCACGATCGTTATGGCCTTGCCTTTGGTATGGGTAGAAGTTACGGCGATGTCTGTTTAAATCCTGGTGGCGTGCTGTGGAATACGACGGGGCTAGATCGATTCATCAGCTTTGATGAACACAGCGGCAAGCTCGTGTGTGAGGCAGGCGTGCTACTACGCGACATACAACGCTTGTGCGTGCCCCGGGGTTGGATGTTGCCGGTAGTGCCGGGTACGCAATATGTCACCGCTGGCGGCGCCATTGCCAATGACATACACGGTAAAAATCATCACAAGGCAGGAAGTTTTGGGGATCATGTCCTGCAATTCACCCTGGCTCGTACGGATGGCAGTCTGATGCAATACCGTCCCGGTGACGCCTTGTTTGCAGCCACCGTGGGCGGCTTGGGATTAACCGGTGTCATTACCGAACTAGCGCTGCAACTACAGCGTGTGCCGGGCCCATGGCTGGCCGTTGAGACACTACCGTATCGCAATCTGAATGAGTTTTTTGAGTTAGCTGATTCTTCAGAAGCCGAGTGGGAGCACACTGTTTCGTGGGTAGATTGTTTGAGTGGCGAGGGCCGTGGCATTTTTATGCGTGCCAATGCCGTCGATGCCGGCAAAGATCAGCCAGCACCGGGGCGTACGATACGCGTGCCGTTTGTGCCACCGGTGTCACTGGTCAATCGATGGTCGCTACGACCATTTAACGCCATGTATTTCCATACTAAAAAATCTCAACGTACATCGCTACAACACTACGAAGCTTTTTTTCACCCGCTCGATAAAGTGCTGGATTGGAATCGTATGTACGGTCCGCACGGTTTTTTTCAGTATCAATGTGTACTGCCACGAAAATTAGGTAAAGACGCGATTCAAGCCATACTCAGGCGCATTGCGCGATCGGGTACAGGCTCATTTTTAGCTGTTCTTAAAACCTTTGGTGAGCGTGAATCAAAAGGCATGTTAAGTTTTGCAATGCCGGGTGTGACCTTAGCACTTGATTTTCCTAATCAGGGTGCGTCCACCTTACAGCTGTTGTCAGCACTTGATGCCATCGTTCGAGAAGCTAAGGGCCGTTTATATCCCGCAAAAGATGCACGTATGCCGGTTGATTTATTTGAATCAGGCTATCCACGTTTAAAAGAATTTCTTGCCCATCGTGATGCAGGTATTAGTTCAGCGATGTCTCGAAGGCTGATGGGTAATTGACCAGGACACTATTTTGACCAGACCTCGCATCGTGATTGTAGGCGCCACTTCAGCCATTGCAGAGCAGTGTGCACGATTGTGGGTACGCGCTGCCGTTGATATCGTATTAATCGGCCGTGATCTGGTTCGTGTCTCTCGAGTGGCGGCTGATTTGCGAGTGAGAAGTCCTCATTCATCCGTTACAGCGCACGAAGTTAATTTTTTAGATCCGACCAGCATCGCTGCTTTGGCGCAAAAATTATCCGCAGAAAAAGCGATCGATGTTTTGTTGATCGCGCATGGCAATTTGCCCGATCAAAAAGAATGCGAGCAGAATGTAACGCTAGCTCGTGATGCTCTGGAAATTAATGGTGTTTCACCTGTTTTATTTGCAGAAGCCTTTGCACAGCAGATGGAGCACGTGGGGCGTGGAACCATAGCCATCATAGGTTCAGTAGCAGGCGACAGAGGCCGTAAAACAAATTATGTGTACGGTGCTGCCAAAGGCATGGTGGAGCGTTATGTACAAGGTCTGCAGCACCGATTTGCAGATTCTAAAATAACTATCGTACTGATTAAGCCGGGACCAACAGCCACCCCTATGACAGCACATCTGC
>JAULVH010000239.1:0-6959 GCA_032111105.1 Burkholderiaceae bacterium
AATATATGAAATCTCTTTTAGCTTAAGAGCACCTTCCAAGGCAATCGGATAATGCAGTCCGCGACCCAGAAATAGCGCATTCTCTTTGCGAGCGAACGCATCAGCCCAAGCGATGATTTGCGGTTCAAGCGCCAACACGGCAGTGAGCGCAGCGGGTAAATGACGCAGATTTTTTAAATGAGCAGCCTCAGCTTTAGTATCAAGACGGCCTTTGATTTTTGCGAGTGTGAGCGTTAGTAAAAATAAAGCCACTAATTGTGTGGTGAAGGCTTTGGTTGATGCTACGCCGATTTCTACACCTGCTCGTGTTAGATACGACAAGGTGGTTTCACGCACCATCGCTGAGGTGGCGACATTACAGATGGACAGTGAATAACGATGTCCGAGTTCTTTGGCGTATTTCAACGCAGCCAACGTGTCGGCAGTTTCACCCGATTGCGAAATAACGACGACGAGCGCGTTAGGATTAACGGCGGGTTCGCGGTAGCGATATTCGCTGGCGATTTCAACTTGAGTGGGTAATCCTGATAGTGACTCTAGCCAGTATTTAGCTGTCATACCTGAGTAATAGCTGGTGCCGCAGGCGAGTATTTGAATGGCATTGATGTCAGCAAAAACCTTGCTTGCATTCTCACCGAATACATCAGGACTAAAACCCAGTATGCCTTCAAGCGTATCGCCAATAGCGCGCGGTTGCTCGAAGATTTCTTTTTGCATGTAATGGCGGTACGGGCCTAGATCAATCGCACCCGAATACGCATTCACAGTCTGTGCAGCGCGGCTGACGGTTTGATCTGATCGATCAGAGATACTTATACCGCTTAAACCAATATCAACGACATCGCCTTCTTCCAGATAAATGATTTGATCGGTGGTGCCTGCCAAAGCCATCGCATCTGACGCCAGAAAATTTTCACCTTGACCGATGCCGACCACCAAAGGGCAACCCAGGCGAGCGCCAACAACACGTTTGGGTTCATCTTTGCAAAATACAGCGATCGCGTAAGCACCGTGCAAGCGCTTGACTGTTTTTTGTACGGTGCGCAGCAAGTCACCGTCGTATAGTTCATTGATTAAATGAGCGATGACTTCGGTGTCGGTTTGGGACTCAAATACATAACCGAGCTTAGTCAATTCAGTACGAATTTCTTCGTAGTTTTCTATGATGCCATTGTGAACAACGGCAATTCTCGCTTCATCGTTTTTAGATGAAAAATGGGGGTGAGCGTTATTCGTCGCTGGTGCACCATGTGTGGCCCAGCGTGTATGCGCAATGCCTGTGTGACCAGTTAGATGGGATTCGGCGACTTGAGATTCCAACTCTGCTACACGAGAGACGCTGCGCGAACGTTTGAGTCCTTGCTGATGTACAGCGACTCCGCACGAATCATAGCCTCGATACTCTAATCGTTTTAAGCCTTCCAGTAGTACGGGAACGATGTCGCGCTGGGCGACTGCACCAACAATGCCGCACATAGGAAATCCTATTTCTTTTGTTTGACGGGTCGCTGCCAACCCGCAATGGTGGTTTGTCTGGCGCGCGACACGGTAAGGCTGTCGGGCGGCGCATCTTTGGTAAGCGTGGTGCCAGCACCGATAGTCGCGCCTTTGCCGACGGTGACCGGTGCGACTAGTTGCGTGTCGCTTCCTATGAAGGCGTCGTCTTCTATTACGGTGCGATGCTTGTTAGCGCCATCGTAGTTACAGGTGATAGTACCTGCGCCAATATTGACACGCGAACCTACCGTGGTGTCGCCCACATAGGCCAGGTGATTCGCTTTGCTGTGTGCACCGAACTCACTATTTTTTATCTCGACGAAATTACCGACATGAACATCAGCACCTAATACCGTGCCCGGACGAAGTCGCGCATAAGGACCGATTTGCGAATCACTACCGACGGTTGCTTCGTCTATGTGCGTGTAGGGTTTGATGTTTGCATTATCAGCAATGCGTGAATTTTTAATTACGCAGTACGCACCTATGTTTACGCCTTGACCGATATGAACGGTACCTTCGAATACGCAACCAACATCGATGCTCACATCACGAGCGCAATGGAGTTCACCGCGAATATCGATACGAGCTGGGTCGGCGAGGGTGACACCTTGTTCGAGTAACTGATGTGCGAGGTTGTGTTGATGTATGCGCTCCAGTTCCGCTAGCTGCACTTTGCTGTTGACGCCTAGGGTTTCCCACGCATGGGCTGGCTGAGCAGATTCGATGATGGTGTTGTCTTTGACGGCTAGCGCGATGATGTCGGTTAAGTAGTATTCGCCTTGCGCGTTATGGTTGGATAGCCTGGATAGCCAATCTTTTAATTGGCGGGTGGGCGCAACAAGTATCCCTGTATTGACTTCATTGATCTGGCGTTCGGTTTCGCTGGCATCTTTTTGTTCAACGATGCGAACGATGTTGTTTTGCTCGCGGACGATGCGACCGTAACCGGTGGGGTCGTCCATAGCGATAGTGAGAATAGCGAGTTTATTTTTGCCGGCTTTCTCAGTAAGTGTGCGCAGTGTAGCGACGGTAGTGAGCGGGACATCGCCATACAAAATAAGGGTGGGCTGGTCATCATTGAGCTTTGAAACCGCCTGCATAACAGCATGACCGGTACCTAATTGAGGCTCTTGCAGCACAAAATAAAGATCGTCAGCGGCTAGTTGTGTGGGGACTAGTTCGCCGCCATGGCCATAGACAACGCAGCAGCACGATGGGGAGAGCTGTCGTGCGGTATCAATAACGTGAGTAAGCAGCGGCTTGCCTGCTAGCGCGTGCAGTACCTTGGGCAGGTCGGACTGCATCCGTTTTCCCATGCCTGCAGCGAGTATGACGACGTTCATAGGCAAAATAATAAGAAGTTCAAAATTTTAGCACGCACTTCATCGATTATCTCGATAGCGAAGGCAGAAGTTTGTAGGTTTTTAGCGGCGATCAATCGGTTTCTACGTCGCTGTGACTGGTGTCCCGTTGATTATGTATATGTATAGTCTGCAAGCTCAAGTTATTTGTAGTGGGGCTTGCGCAGGGTTCGTCATCAAATGCGATATCCCCATCAGGTGTCTTCATGCCCGTGATTTTCAATCCAGCGAAATCGAACTGTGATCTGTCCAGTAAATGTGAAGGTACAACGGTAGCAAGAGATGAAAAAATACTTTCTACTCGACCGGGATGTTTTTTATCCCACTCTCGCAACATGTTTTTAATTTGTTTGCGTTGCAGATTTTCCTGACTGCCGCATAAGTCACACGGAATAATAGGAAAATTTTTCACTTCAGCGTAGCGCTCGGTATCGACTTCGCGCACATAAGCCAGAGGTCTGATAACTATGTGTTTGCCATCATCAGATTGCAGCTTAGGCGGCATGCTTTTGAGTTTGCCGCCAAAAAACATATTTAGAAAAAAAGTTTCTAAAATATCGTCTCTGTGATGACCCAGCGCTATTTTGGTAGCACCTAGTTCGTCAGCTACTCGGTACAAGATGCCACGACGCAGACGAGAGCAAAGCGAACACGTGGTTTTGCCTTCTGGGATGACGCGTTTAACGATGCTGTAGGTATCTTGATTTTCTATGTGGAACGGCACGTTTATGCTGCGCAGATAATTGGGTAAAACTTCAGCGGGAAAATTCGGCTGTTTTTGATCGAGATTTACCGCGACGATATCAAAATTTATGGGTGCACGTTCACGTAGCGTGAGCAAAATATCTAACAGCGCATAGCTGTCTTTTCCTCCGGAGAGGCACACCATGACCTTGTCGCCTTCTTCTATCATGTTGAAGTCGCCAATGGCTTCTCCTACAAGTCGGCATAGCCTTTTGTGTAGTTTATTATTTTCGTAGGCAATTTTTTCTGCCTGCTTGATGCTGGGCGTCGTGGCTGTGGCGATCATTTCATGACTCTTTAATGTGAAATATTTCAACACCTACAGAATCGCAATCGGGATACACATCCGGTTTTTCAGTGGACACTAGTGCCGCTCTGACTTTGGGATGCTTTAGTAGCAAATGTGCTATTTCATCGCACAGGGTTTCTTGCAGTTGTATGTGACCTTTACCTACGCACGATTTAATCGTCTCGCGTATGAAATCATAATCAACAACTTCGGCTAGCTCATCTTGTGTTGGCGTTGAATTTAAAAGCGGAATAAAAAGCTCCACATTAAAAAGCACGCGCTGTTCGCTGACTTTTTCAAAATCGTGCACGCCGATATGACTCATAACTTGATAGTTGCGTAGAAAAAGGCGACGGCAATCAGATAGTTTTGGATGGGATAATAAAGAGGACATAAATTCTTAAAAGAAGGGAGTGGCGAACACTATTCCCTGGTGAGAAACATAACGTCGCGGTTCAGTGGCGTGAGATGTTGTCCGCCATCGACTACTAAAACGGTGCCAGTTACTGCCTTGGCCTTGGCTAAATAACAAACGGCATCGGCAATATCGTCTGGGGTGCTGCTTTTGCCCAGCGGTGTTTTGCTATGAGCGTTGGCAAATTCACTTTCGCTTTGATCGCCTGACACGAGCGTGAGGCCCGGAGCAAGCCCTACCACACGTAACTTAGGCGCCAGCGATTGTGCCAACATGGTGGTCGCGGTTTGCAATGCTGACTTTGAGAGCGTGTATGACAAGAAATCCGGGTTCATGTTGTACAGTTTTTGATCGAGCAAATTGATCACTACCGATTGCTTTCCTTCAGGCGTTGCGGTGTGTAGTGCCTGCGCAAGTAAAATGGGCGCCGCTAAATTCGCGTGCATATGCGCATTGAGCTTTGCAATCGAAAATGTATTGGGGTCGTCGTACTCGAAAACGGATGCGCTATTAACTACGCACGAAATAGGCCCTAGGCTATCCGATGCGCGAGTGAATAATTCACGTACTGAGCTTTCAACGGATAGATCGCACGCCACTGCGACGGCGCGTCGGCCTAGTGTCTTGATGTGATCAACGGTCTCTAGTGCTTCACGTTGCGACGCATGGTAGTGCACAACAATGTCCCAGCCATCTGCCGCCAACCCATACGCTATCGCACGGCCCAGGCGCTTGGCCGCGCCGGTAACTAAAGCAATTCGTGGAGTGCTGTTTGGCTTCATTCGATTGCGTGGTGGCTTTTGTTAATCGGGCTGTAAATAAAATATCCGCGTTTTCTGGTGCTGTGTTCTCTACAATAGCGAAATGCAATTACCTGAGCCTACTCCTGATGCTGTGTTGGTATCTCGTGCGCTGGAGTCCCTGATCCGAGAAGAAATCCGCGCCAGTCAGCACTGGATTTCATTTGCTCGATACATGGAGCTCGCGCTGTATACCCATAACCTGGGTTACTACGCGGGCGGTGCCGCCAAACTAGGTAAAGGCGGAGATTTTACAACCGCGCCCGAAATGACGACCTTGTTTGGCGCGACTTTGGCCAGCTTTGCCTCTACGCTCACCTTGCCGACCCCGCTCAGGGTACTGGAGTTTGGCGCAGGCAGTGGCAAATTGGCTGAAGATTTTCTGCAATCGGCGCAAGAAATCGGCCTGGAAATCGCTGATTACTTCATTCTGGAGCTGTCCTCTGAGTTGCGGGAGCGTCAGCAGCAGCGATTGGGAGTAAACGATAAGGTCACATGGCTGGCGTCGCCACCGCAGGCTTTTTCTGGTCTGGTGCTTTGCAATGAGGTGCTGGACGCGATGCCTGTTCCTCTGCTGATACGCAAAAATGGTCAGTGGTTGGAGCGCGGGGTAACTGTCTTAGACGACCAGTTTGTGTTTAGTGATCGTCCGGCTGATGCGGAGGTCTGTCGCCACATACCGTTCTGCGACGATTTACCGGAAGGCTATCTCACCGAAGTGCATCCTCAGCAGGAGGCATTCACGCGTTTGCTAAGCGATATGCTCAACGCCGGTGACGGTGGAATCGCCGTTTTGATTGATTACGGCTTCCCGGCGCGGGAGTATTACCATCCCCAACGCACCAAGGGCACGCTGATGTGCCATTACCGCCATCATGCGCATGACGATCCCTTTTATCATGTGGGTCTTCAGGACATAACAGCCCATGTGGACTTCACAGCGTTAGCTCGTGTAGGGCTGGCGCAAGGCCTTGATGTGGCAGGTTATATGAGTCAGGCAGCTTTTTTGCTGAGTGCCGGGTTGCCAGGTTGGCTAGAAAAAAGCCGGCCGGAGGATGCAACCCTATGGCTGCCCATGGCTAACGCTGTTCAGAAGCTGACGTCGCCAGCTGAGATGGGTGAACTTTTCAAAGTATTGCTACTTGCAAGCCGGGTTGAACTTCCGCAGTCGGTTGCGGTTAACGATCAAAGCTACAGGCTATGAGTATTAGCGTGCGCTCACTTCGATGGGATCATAAATGATTCGATGGTTGATCATCATATTTCTTGTGTTGATGGTGTTTTCCTCGCTTTTGCCATGGTTAGAGCGATTGGGTATCGGCAGTTTGCCTGGCGATGTGCGATTTAGTCTTTTTGGCAAAAAAATATTTCTGCCGTTTGCGTCGACTATTTTGATCTCCCTGGTTGTTGCACTGATATCGCGTTTCATTTAAGGAGCTCCATTGATACGCTGGGTTTTCGCTATTTTCTTGTTATTTACCGTCTTTTATCCACTTTTACCATTTCTTGATAAATTTTATGTGGGTAGGTTGCCTGGGGATGTGAGGTTTCGTTTTCGCGGCATAGTATTTTGTTTGCCTTTAGGTTCTACCCTGGTTTGGTCATTGGTGGCTTTTCTAATAGCCAGCGTTGTCCGGGCTCTTTGAGTTAGCGATTGCTAGGCCTTTAAATCACTGCATAAGAAAAGCCCTGAAAAAACAAGGGTCAGGGGATAATTCCAATTGACAAAAGCAGTGCACTCCCCTACAGTGTGCGGTTCCCTGCGGAGGGGTGGCCGAGTGGTTAATGGCAGCAGACTGTAAATCTGCCCTCTTGCGAGTACGCTGGTTCGAATCCAGCCCCCTCCACCA